>CANQRE010000082.1 GCA_947626175.1 uncultured Clostridia bacterium | reverse complement strand
TAACTCTGTCAAATTTTTCGCCGTCAACCAAAAAACCATTGTCATCGCTTTTTAAGGACTTTACCCTTTTGCCGAGCCTAATACTGCAGCCACCTGCAAATTTTTCAAGCGCTTTGATGATATCAGATGATTTGTCACTTGCCGGGAACGCCCTTCCACCCCTTTCTATTTTTGTTTTGACGCCTTGTTTTTCAAAAAAATCAATTGTGTCGGCAGGCGAAAATCTTGACAAAGCACTTTGAAAAAACTTTGCACCCCGCACAACATTGTTTAAAAAAGTTTCCTTGTCACACGCATTTGTGAAATTGCATCTGCCTTTGCCAGTGATATAAAGTTTTTTGCCGCATTTTTCATTGCCGTCAAAAATTTCAACTTGATGACCCTTGTTTGCAATAAGTCCGCCGGCAAAAAGTCCTGCCGCGCCTGCACCGATGATGGCAACCTTCATTTGCCCTCCACAAGCGAATCAATTTCATCCTGTCTTAGTGTTTTCCACTGTCCGCGCTTTAAGCCACCAAGTTTGACTGAGCCAATTCTAACCCTTTTCAAAAGCGTTATGCTTTTGCCAATTGCATCAAACATGCGCCTGATTTGATGATTTTGCCCTTCATGAATCACAACTGAAAGCCTTGATAAATTGTTTTCAAATGACAAAAGCTTTACCCCTGCTCGAGGCATTCTTTCGCCATTTTCAACAACACCTTTTCTTAGCACCGCAAGCTCGCTTTCCTTCATTTCGCCTTCAACTTTGACTATGTATTCCTTTTCAATTTCAAACGAAGGATGGCTCACTCTTTCGGCAAAATCGCCGTCATTTGTAAGAATGATAAGCCCTTCAGTGTCATAGTCAAGCCTGCCAACAGAAAACAAACGCATGCCTGTGTCAACAAGCGAATAAATTGTTTTTCGTCCTTTTTCATCATTTGCCGTGCAAGCATATCCTTTGGGCTTGAAAAGTTTGATGTAAACCTTTTGAGTTTGAGCGCAAAGTTTTTTGCCATCCAAAAGCACAACATCCTTTTGCCCAACTTCGCAGCCAACGGTCGCCACAACGCCATTTACGCTGACACGGCCGCTTGATATGATTTCATCAGCTTTTCGCCTTGAGCAAACTCCGCAAGAAGCAATAAATTTGTTTAATCTCATTTTTTACCATTGGTCAACTATATCAAAAAACCTTTGCTTAAGTGACCTTGCCTTTACCTGTTCCATTGTAACAATTTTGCCGGAAAATAGCAAGTCATTGTTCATCTTTATTTCAAAACTTCCAATTTCCTGACCTTTTTCAAGCTCTGGATGAACAATATCAGGAAGAGAAAAGGACGATGAGATTTGTTTTTCTTCACCATGGCAAAGCGGATATCTAAATTCTCCTTGATGGCAAACTTTTACATTTTCTTTTTCGCCTTCAACAACTTTCACGCTGTTTGGAAGGCAAACAAAGGTGCTTAAATCCACCATTTTATATTTTTGGAAAGCCTGCTCCAAAAGATTTGCACTTTCTTCAAACATAGGGCCGCAATTTAGCACAACGCAAACAATCGTCATGCCATCACGCTCTGCTGCTGAAACAAGGCATCTGCCAGCATTGTCAGTGAAGCCCGTTTTCACGCCTATTGCTCCATTAAAAGTGCGAAGAAGTTTGTTTTTGTTGCACAAATATCTTGTTTTGCCACTTTCGCTAACTATTTTTTTGTTTTGAGTTGAAACAATTTCCTTGAAAGTTGGATTTTTCAAGGCATAGCTTGCAATTTTTGCAAGGTCATAAGCACTTGTGTAATGCCCCTTTTCATCAAGGCCATGTGTGTTTTCAAAATGAGTGTTTTTTGCGCCGAGTTTGTGCGCAGTAAAGTTCATCAAATCCACAAAATGCTCAATTGTTCCGCCAACTTTTTCGCCAATTGCAACACTGGCATCATTCCCTGAAACAAGCATAAGGCCATATAACAAATCGCGAAGTGAATGTTTTTCGCCTTGACGAAGATATAACGATGTGCCTTCAACCCCTATTGCTTTTGGCGAAACTTCAAAAACTTCGTCAAGATCCTTGGCGTTTTCAATTGCTGTGATCGCTGTCATAATTTTTGTTGTTGAAGCCATTGCAAGTTTTTCATTTGAGTTTTTTTGAAAAAGCACCCTTCCGCTTTCAGCTTCCATCACGCACATTGCTTTTGCTGACGAAAGACTTTCGGCTTGAACCAAAGTGGCGAGAGATTTTATTGCTCCAAAGCAAAATGAAAAAGCCATCACAAGCGCAAGTGACAGCGTTAAAATTAAAATTATCAAGCTTGAGATCTTGCTTTTTGTTTTTTTGCTTACAACAATTTTCATTCTTCATCATCCTTTTCTTTTGCTTTTGACGAAGAAGATTTTTCTTGCTTTTCTAATAGCGCATTAAACATGTTTAAAACCGTTTGATACAAACTTTTGTTTTCAACATTGACAAAATTTATTTCGCCTTTTGCTTCAATCAAAAATCCAACCGGAGTCACACTCATTCCTCCACTTGAC
>CANQRE010000081.1 GCA_947626175.1 uncultured Clostridia bacterium | reverse complement strand
CCGGTTGCCTTTTTGCGTCCAAGATTTTGTATGCGCTTTCGCCAACAAATCCGCTCACTGCATGCTTTTTGCAATCAATCACAATTGCGCCGTGATCAGCGTTTTCAAAGTCCTGACTTTCAACGGCTTTTTCAAGCAAATCTTGCTTGTTTTTGTCAAGATATGTGTGGATTTGATATCCATTTATGGCAATGTCTTTTGCCGGAACATTCAAAATTTTGCAGGCTTCGTCAAGTGCTGCTTCGCCGTATGAATTAAGTGGCGAAGACTTTTTTGTTTGCAAATTTAGTTTTATTGGCTGATTTTGCGCTTTAAAACAATCGCCTTCCTTCAAAAATCCACATTTTTGCATTTCTGAAAGCACCAAATTTCTGCGTTTTAGCGCAGCCGATTGCTTTAATATTGGCGAATAATTATTTGGCGATTTGATCATTCCGGCAAGCAATGCACCTTCTTCAAGTGAAAGTTCGCTTGCAGGCTTGGAAAAATAGTAGTTTGCCGCTTCTTCAATTCCATAGCAATTGTTGCCATAGTAAATCGCATTCAAATAACTTTCCAAAATTTGATTTTTGGAAAAGTTTTTTTCAAGTTTTTTTGTCAAAACAACTTCCTTAAGTTTTCGCTCGAAAGTTTTTTCAGATGAAAGGTGAGTGTTTTTGACAAGCTGCTGGCTTATTGTTGAAGCTCCTTCTTTCAGTTTTCCGCTCAGCAAGTTTGAAATTCCCGCCTTGACAATTCGTTTGTAATTTAGGCCGTGGTGCGAAAAAAATTTTTGATCTTCGATTGCAATGAATGCGTTTTTAACATCTGATGGGATTTGCTCAAGCGAAGCAAATTTTTTGTTAAATGAATTTTGCTCGGTCAAAGGTCTGTTTTCTTCGTCAAAAATTTCAACGGCAAGCATTGGAGAAGTTATAAGCGATTTGTCAAGTTCAAGCGAAGAAAATTTTGCAATCGTCACTCCAACAAACAAAAATCCAAAAAATATGACACAAAAGGCCAGCAAACTCATCAAAATAATTGAAAATTTGACAAATTTCTTCATAACTTTAATATGTCTATTTAAAGATAAAATATTTGCAAAAGTTGTCAAAATTTTGTATAATACAGATATGTTATATTATATTGTGACCTACGGGTGTCAAATGAATGTGCATGAAAGCGAAAAAATTGCGTTCATTCTCGAAAGCAAGGGCTATAAGCCTGCTCAAAAGCGAGAAGATGCGGACGTGATTGTTTTTAACACGTGTGCAATTCGTGAAGGCGCGGAAGACAGGGTGTTTGGCAATGTCGGAGCGCTTAAAAAACTCAAAAAGCAAAAGCCTGAAACAATTATTGCGGTTTGCGGCTGCTCAACTCAAAAGCAATCAACTGCAACAAAAATCAAGCAAATGTTTCCATTTGTTGACATAATCATCGGCACGTTCAACTTGCACAAACTTGGCTCTTACATTGATCAAGCTCGCGAAAAAAAGGTGCTTGAACTTTGGCAGGAAGGCGAAATAGATGAAGAAAATTCCTTCCTTAGGTCTGACAAGTCAAACGCTTGGGTAAATATAATGCAAGGATGCAATAATTTTTGCTCATATTGCATTGTGCCTTATGTGCGTGGACGTGAAAAATCAAGGTCGGTTGACAAAATATTGCAAGAAGTCAAACAAATTGTCAGTGAAGGGAAATATAAAAAAATAACCCTGCTTGGGCAAAACGTCAATTCGTATGGAAAAGACCTATCTCCGCAAGTTAGTTTTGCTTCGCTGTTGCGAAAAATCAGCCAAATTGAAGGCGACTTCAAAATTTCGTTTATGACATCGCATCCAAAGGATTTAACAAACGAGCTTATCGATGAAATTGCAACAAATGACAAAGTTGAAAAAAGTTTGCATTTGCCAGCGCAAAGCGGAAACAACAGAATTTTGAAATTGATGAACAGATCTTACACGCGTGAAAAATATTTGTCGCTGATAAACAAGCTTCGCAAAAAAGTTCCGTCCATAACTCTTTCGTCTGATTTTATTGTTGGCTTTCCAACAGAAACTGAGCAGGAGTTTGAGGACACTTTGTCACTTGTCAAACAAGTTCAATTTGACAGCATTTTTGCTTTTATATATTCTCCTCGTGAAGGAACAGTTGCAGCAAAAATGGATGGGCAAATTCCTCTTGAAATCAAACGTGATCGAGTTAACAGGCTCTTAAAGCTGGAAAAACAAATTCAAAAGGAAAAACACAAATGAAAGTGACTCCAATGTTTCAACAATATTTGCAAATCAAGGAAAAGTATCCATCAGCGGTGCTGTTTTTTCGATTGGGCGACTTTTATGAAATGTTTTTTGATGATGCTAAGGAATATAGCAAAGTGCTTGACCTTGCGTTAACGCAGCGCGCAGGCATCCCAATGTGCGGCGTGCCATATCATTCATGTGAAACCTACATTCAAAAACTTATATCTCAAGGCCACAAGGTTGCAATTTGTGAGCAGCTGTCCGAACCTGAAAAAGGGAAGATGGTTGATCGCGATGTTGTCAGAATCATCACTCCAGGCACTGTGACGGAAGACAGCATGCTTGACAAC
>CANQRE010000080.1 GCA_947626175.1 uncultured Clostridia bacterium | reverse complement strand
GATTATGTGGACGCGCTTACATATGCAATTTATTCCACCGTTTTGGGAATGCCGATTGACCAAATCACTGTGACCAATGGAAATGGCAGCCAAAACCCAAGAATTACAATTGCGTCTCATCCAGCGGAGGGCGAAAAGTCAAGTGCCGCAAAGGCGGTTGAGGACATTCAAAAAGTTTTTGACAGGCTTGGAACATATGTTGGGCTGCTTGAAGACGACATGGCAAAGATTGTTGATTTTGTGTTAAACAATGTCATTGGCCAAACCGCCAGAAGTTACTCTTTTAAAAATTTGTATTATAATGAAATTGTTGACGCAATTGTGAGATACTGCGCAACGCTAACAACAATTGCTTCGGACTCCAACGGCAGCGGAACAACAAATCTTGGCGGAGCATTTATGGCAAGCGAAGTTGCCGATTTTCCTTACACCACATTTTTCACAACCCCTGACGAAGACCCGTTCAAATACACCGAAGGCGCGTTTGAATATCAAAGCATGGTGTTTATGCCGCTTGTGCATCTTGACGCAGCAACAGGGCAATTGGTTGCAGACGAAATCAAAATCACCGATTTGTGGTTCGATTTGAAATATGATGCCGACATGGACGGAGATGAAAACTTTAGAGAAAATGTTTTCTTGCCAATTGAAATAACAGTAAGGTGGAAAAAAGCCGATGGCGAGCCGATCAAAACACTTTCACAAACTGTTTTGGTTCCTGACGGGCCAATGAATGAAGGCGAAGACGGACATATTGCAATGTTTGAGTTTGATGTGAGCGAAAGCGAAGGCGGCTTTGGCGAAGCGGTGACAATTGGAATGTTTGACGAGCCGCAATCACTCAAAACCACGCAAAGCAACCGCGTTGTCACCCTCACTGGAATGACGGACGCCAGAAGTTATTACAAAGCCTTAAAAGAAAAAGGCAACTACAACGCTTATGGCGTGCTTGACGAAAACAAAATCAAGGGTTCATATTTGGAAGTTGCTTTCAATGTTTCAAAAGTTCCGGGCGACATCACCACAAATTATGCCTTTTATTGTGCTATATCCAATTTCTTGGATGAACAGCAAGAAGATTTGGAAGCCGAAGGGTTTGTTTAAGAAATAATTTAAAAGGGGGAAGCATAGTATGAAAGAGACGAAAGTTGCTTTGCTTGAGAAAGACGTTGAAGTTGAAAAAAAGCTCGAAAAAGCAAACGAACTTAAAAAAGCTTCACAGGCTGACGAGCAAACAAACGAAGTCAAAACACAAAACATTGTTGTGCAAACCCCGAACTATGACCTTATTCCGGAGCTTCCACCAGAAAAGAAAAAACGCGTGCTTCATCTTTCGCAACAAGTTGCCAAGGAACAGCCAAAACAAAAACCCAAAACTTCGCTTTGGAAAAAACTTGTTGCCGGCGGCGTGATTGCCTTAACGATTGGGCTTGGCGTTTCAGGTGCGGTTGAACTTTCAAGTGCTGTGGCTTCTTACAATGCCGCTCAAAGCGAATATTCTGTCAACGTTGCAAACCTGATCAAAAATATTGCTTCAGTTGACTCCGGAAACAAAGCAAGCGAACTGATTGAAACTTATCCAAAGGAGCTTGAAAGTCCGCAGGCAATAAAAAAAGATTCAAATTGGTTTGACCGATTTTGCAATTTTCTGTCGGGGTTATTTGGAGGATAACCTTTGCAAAAATTTTTCTCTCTCCATTCTTTCAAAAAAAGGTTACTCGCATTATGTTTGCTTGTAACCTTTCTTTTTTGCGCTCTTGTTGTCCGCCTTTTTGTGGTGCAAATCATCAATGGAAAGGACTTGCAGCTTAGGGCAACTTCGCAGTGGACAAGGGATTTGAAAATTGTTGCTCCGCGCGGAGATATTTATGATTGCACGGGCAGCAGGCTTGCGGAAAGCTATACAACCTTCAACGTTTATGTCCGTGGCAGAGAAGTTGAAAACGCAAAAGAAGTGAGCGAGTTTCTTGCAAACGTTTTAGACATAAATTATCTAAAAGTCTATGAAAAAGTTATTCAAAAAAATGTGTCCGAAGTGCTGATAAAAATGCAAGTTCCGGTTGAAAGTGCCGAAATTATTTATGACAAAGGTTTTAAGGGTGTGTATCTGGCTGAAAGCGTGGGAAGATATTACACTTATGGCAATTTGCTGTCGCAAGTTTTGGGCTTTGTGAGCGTGGACAACGTTGGGCAAAGTGGCATTGAAGCCTATTATGACTCTTATTTGAAAGGACAGGACGGATATAGTTTCACGCAAAGCGATTTGCAAGGCAAGGAAATTGGCGGGGCGATCAGATATTATGTTCCGGCAACAAAAGGCGCGGACATAAAGCTGACGATTGATTCAAAAATCCAACTCATTGTTGAGCAAGTTCTTGAAAAAATAATGACTGAACAAAAGGCTAAAAACGTTTCTTCTATTGTGATGAACTGCCAAACTAGCGAAATTTTGGCAATTTCCACAAAGCCAAGTTTTGACCTTAATGATATTCCACGCAATGACACAGAACTTTTGTTTGATCAATCAAAAATGAAGGTGATAACTGATGTTTATGAGCCTGGCTCAACTTTTAAGATTTTAACACTTGCGGCGGCGTTGGAAGCCGGCGTTGTTGACGAAAACGACAGATTTTATTGTGGCGGCTCAAAGGTTGTTGATGG
>CANQRE010000079.1 GCA_947626175.1 uncultured Clostridia bacterium | reverse complement strand
GCGGAAGAACTTGGCTACAAGCTTATCATGTGGACTCGTGACACAGTTGACTGGCGTGATCAAGATGAGCAAACAATCATCACAAGGGCAACGCAGGATGCCAAAGGTGGGGATTTGATTCTCATGCACCCAACAGCTTGCACGCGTGATGCGCTTGGCAAAATAATCGACACTTTGCAGTCAAGGGGATTTGAGCTTGTCAGTGTTGGGGACAATCTTTCATCGGTTGCATAAATTTGACAAAAAAATAATCAAATTGACCTTTATAAGTTTGTAAATAATTTTGTTCTATGCTATAATTAGGCTATGGCTGAATATAGAGTTCAAAAAAATAAAAACGGAATAAAAGCAAATGCAAAAAAAATTATTGGAATCGTTTTGATTGCAATATCTTGCTTTGCTTTTTTCTTTTTGCTGACAAATTTGGTTCCATTCATGCAAAACTTTTTGCTTGGAACGTTTGGATATTTTTCATATCCGCTTTTTGTGGCACTTCTGCTTGGGGGCGTGGCTCTTTTAAACACAAAAAAATATAAGATTTCAAAAAAGTATGCAATATTTTTGTATCTTACAATCTTCTTTTTGATGTGTATCATCCAACTTGCTGTTGTTGGCAACAAGGCGGGGTCATTTGGGCAGTATTTGGCGTCAAACTACACACGCAAGCACACGGCAGGCGGAATAATATTCGGATTTTTCACAACTTGCATTTTGTATTTAACAAATTTCACTTGGGCATTTGTTATTTTTTCAGTTTGCTTTGCAATCAGCCTTGCACTGTATGTTGACTCGCTCATATATCTTCGCAAGAAAAAAGCTCAAGATGAACCTGTAAAACTTTCAATAAAGGAAGTCAAAAAAAATAATACTGAGCAAAACGAAAAGCCAAAGGAAGAAGTCAATGTTGTCATGAGCGGCAATATTGAAAAAAAATTGTCACGAGAAGAAGAAGTAAGGCAAAAACTTGGCTTAAATCGAAAAACACTTGCCACGCCAATAAAGCCGCAGCCAAGTGAAGAGCCAAAAAAGATTGATCCAAAAAAGCTGGAAGGCGAGGAACTGAAAAGATATCTTCTTTCGCCGCCAGAAGTTGACGTGAACAAATATTTTTCTCAGGAAGCGCGTTCATATGTTCGAAACGGCGTGACAAATGTCGATCAAAAGCGTGAAATTGATCAAAACATAAACTCCTTAAAAAACAATGAGCTTCCGCCAATCATAAGTGATTCAACTCGTGTTGCAAAGGTTTCAGAAGCAAAGCCAGAGCAACTTGTTTCGCAGGCTGACGACATAATAAGGGAAGTTATGCAAGAAAATGGCGTTGCTTTCCCTCAACAAATGAAAATAGACCAAATCACGCCGCCTGAGGCGAATGAAAATGAGCTTCCTTCAAAGCAAAACGCTGCAAGCGAAACAAATTCTGCTGCTGTTAGCCCTGACAGATCGCTTGATCGAAGTGACCGCGATTTTGACGAAGCTGATCATAGCTTAAATCGCCGCGACCGTGATTTTGACCGTGAAGGCAGATCGCTTGAGCGAAGAGAGCGTGAGTTTGATCAAGCTAACCGTGGTTTTGACCGCAGCGAGCGAAATTTTGACCGAAATTCAAGGCAAAGCGAGTTTGCCCAAGCAGAGCAGTTTGATGAGCGTGACAGGCGCTTTGATGAAAAAGATGTGCCTGATGAAAGGGAAAATAGATTTGATGCGCAAACTGAAAACCCTTCTTCAGCAAGCAAAAATGATTCCAGGTCGGACTATTTCAACGAGCCAAAACCTGAAACGGGAACGCCTGCAAAGCAAAAACGTTTTGTCAACATTGACAGTGACGATGATGATGAGCAAACACAGGAGCCTCAAAAGCCTTATGTTTACACTCGTCCGCCAATTGATCTTATCACAACTCAGTCAACTGACATGAGTGAGTTTGACGATGACATTTCAACAAAAACAGCAATTTTGGAAAACACGTTGCAAGAATTTGGTGTTCCCGCAAAAGTTCAAAATGTTGTGATTGGCCCTGCCGTGACAAGATATGAACTTGAAATGCCAAGCGGCATCACCGTGAAAAAAATTCTTAATCTTTCTTCTGACATCGCGCTTGCATTGGAAGCAAACGGGGGTGATGTGCGTATTGAAGCGCCAGTTCCAGGCAGAAATGTTGTTGGAATTGAAGTGCCAAATGACAAAGTTGCTGCGGTTTCAATCAAAGATCTTCTTGTTTCAAACGAATTTAACTCTGCAAAATCGCCACTGACATTTGCAGTTGGCAAGGACATAACTGGCAAAAACATGGTTGGTGCACTCAACAAAATGCCACACCTTTTGATCGCCGGAACAACTGGCTCAGGAAAAAGCGTGATGCTTAACTCAATCATCATTTCGCTTTTGTATAAGTCAAGCCCAGAGGATTGCAAACTTCTTCTCATTGACCCAAAACAAGTTGAATTCACGCCGTATGAAGGCATCCCGCACTTGATTGTTCCAAAGGTTATTGCTGATGTGACAAAGGCGGTCAATGCGCTTCAGTGGGCGCTTGATGAAATGGAGCGAAGGTTCAGGCTTCTTCGCGAGGCAAGATCAAAAGATATTGATGAATACAATCACTCGCCGGAAGTTGTTTCTGGCAACAAAAAGAAGATGCCATTCATTGTGATCATTGTTGACGAGTTTTCCGATTTCATCATGCAAGGCA
>CANQRE010000078.1 GCA_947626175.1 uncultured Clostridia bacterium | reverse complement strand
CGAGTTGTTTTTATGTATTCATTTTCGCCATAGCCTTCTTCCGACACAATCACGTCAATGTCGTTAGGATAGCCTTTTGTGTAATGGTGGAAGTAAACTGTTTCACCGCGATTTTTCAATAGGTCTGCAAACTTTGCTGCACTTGGTTGACCCTTGAACAGTGTTATCACGATTGATGAAACATAAAGTCCCATGCTTCTAAAATTGTCAACAAGTCGCAAAACTTCGTTGTCATAACTAAGTCCAAAATCGGCACGAATGCGGTTTTTTTCAATATCATTTGCGCTTATGCACATAACGATTTCAACGCTGTCCTTCATGCTTTCCAAAAGCTTGATTTTCACATCTGGCTCAAATCCAGGCAAAACTCTTGAAGCGTGAAAGTCGTCAAACAGCTTTCCGCCAAGTTCCAAGTAAAGTTTTCCTCCAAGTTCATTGATCCTTTGCATAATTTTCTTTTTTTGCAAAGTTATGTATTTTTTATTGTCAAAAGCGAGTTTCATTTTCACCTCCATAAAAACAAATATATCACAAAACAGCAAAAACCACATAATCATTTGCCAAGTTTTCAAAAAAAATGTATTATAGAAATAATTGTTTAGGAGAAAAGATGAAAAGATATCTAATTTTCACAGTAACAGCTGGAAACGGCCATAATTCTGCAGCAAAAGCGGTGAAGGAAAGCTTGGAAAAGCAGGGAGCAGAGGTCAAAGTTGTGGATTTATTGCATGAATTTTGCGACAACAAAACTTTTATATGGATTGAAGAAAAAGGTTATGCAATTGCGGTGCAGCACTTCAACAAAGTTTACAACATGTTTTTTAGGCATTATCAAAAGGCTTCGCCACAAAAATATTACAAATCCCCAGTTCAGCATGGCATAAAAAACATGTATGACAAGGTTTTAAATTGTATATATTCTTACAAACCGGATGCAATTTTCTGCTCGCATTTTCTTCCATGCGTGATGATCACAAATTTAAGAAAGCTTTATCAAATTCCATGTCCGATATATTCGTTTGTGTTTGACTTTGTGGTTTGCCCATTTTGGGAAGCGGCAACAGGCATAGACAAGCTCTTGATCCCAAATGAAAGTTATATTCCGCTTATGGTTTCAAAAGGCTTTAACAGGGAGCAGCTGCTTGCATATGGCCTAACAACAAACGAAAAGTTTTCAAAGCATATCGACAAAACTTCTGCAAGGTCAAGGTTAAACTTAAAGGACGATGTTTTCACAATTTTGGTGATGTTTGGCGGAGGATATTGGAGCGGCAACTACAAAATTGTTAAAAGCATAATTCAAAATCTTAAATCTCGAAATCTGCAAATCATTGTTGTAAATGGAAAAGATGAAAAGGGCAAAAAACAAATTGAAAAGCTCAAAGTCCCAAAAAATATAACCCTTCAAAACTATGGATTTTCGGACAATGTTGATTTGTTTATGTCGGCAGCGGATGTGGTTGTTGGAAAAGCAGGTGGGATTTCAGTGACCGAAGCGCTTAACAAATATTTGCCAATTGTGTGCTGCAAAAAATTGCCAGAGCAGGAAAGGGGAAATGCTGAAATGCTTGAAAAAGAAGGCGCTGGAAAGAGATATAAATCAAATCGCGAGCTAACAGAAATTTTGACAAGCTTTTTAAATCATCCAGAAATTCTTCTTAACATGCGTGAAAACGTTGTTCGTTTGCGCCGTCCAAATGCAACGGCACTGCTTGCAAAGGACATGCTTGCGTCAAGCGGTGATTTTCATGTTGAAAACATCGATTATTCGCTCATAAACAAGGAAATGAAATTGCTTCTCAAACACAAAGGCGAACTTAAGGACTAAAAAATGGCGAAGAGCCATTTTTTTTGTTGCATGAATTTGGCGAAAATGCAAAAAATATTTGCATGCAAAGCCTTTATTTTTTGATTCCAACATTTGTTATTTGTCTTTTGCTTTGTCCAATATTTTTGCAGGCAAGAGTTTCGTTTAACGCTCTTGAAAACAGCGGGGTGATATGTATATACATTTTCAAAGTAAAAATAATTTATTTCTTTTTTTCAATCAACAAAAATCAAATTGAACTTAAAAATGAAAAGCAAACAAAGCAAAAAGCACTTGATTTTGATTCGCCTGAAATTGTGTTTTACAATCAACTTATGAAAGAAATAAAGGACAAAACTCGCCTTCGATATTTGATGCTAAATTACAACATTGGCCTAAGTGATGCCTTTTTAACAAGCATGGTTTGTGGAGCGATAAACGTTTTGGTGCTGATTTTTTTCACATCGATAAAAAACAAAAAGCCAACAGCTTCACTTGCAATATATGACACATGCTCGTTCAACAAAACAGTGGTGGAGATTGCTGCAAATTTGAGTGTTAGCCTAACTTTGTTTGACCTTGCATATTCTTTGCTAAATTCGACCATAGTAAGTAAAGTGAAAGCAGGTCAAAATGCGTAAAAACAATATATTACGGTATTATGAAAAGAATAGGCTCAATATGTGGGGGTATTATGAAAATTTACACAGACAGCGAAACAATCAATGAACTCATTTCATCGTCAATGGACAAGCTTAAATCGCTTGTTGATTCGTCAACGATTGTGGGCGAAAAAGTGACAACGGATGACGGCACAACAATCATTCCAATTTCAAAAGTCAGCGTTGGCTATGTTGTTGGTGGCGGTGAATATGCAGACTTAAGTTCACGGCGCGTGGCAAATCATTTTCCAATGGCTGGTGGGTCAAGTGGAGGAA
>CANQRE010000077.1 GCA_947626175.1 uncultured Clostridia bacterium | reverse complement strand
GACGGAGCCACAATCATCGATTTTGATGGAACAATTGTTGCTGCCGGCGCAATATTAAAAATCGGGGCAGGGTCAAACGGTGGCGGAAGGCTTGCAGCGGCAATTGACCTTGCAAAATATGGCATTTCCTTAAAGGTTTCGCAAGACGGCATAATTCAAGGCTTTATCGGCGACAAAAAAACTGCAAAACAGCTGTTTATGGTCAGCTGATTGACAAATGTCAGATGTTATGATATAATCTCATTGTCAGTTGAACGTGTGGTCGCAGGTTGCCCGTGATGGGCAAAATGAGGAAAGTCCGAGCGTCATAAGACAGGGTGCCGGCCAACGACCGGTGAAGGCGACTTCAAGGAAAGTGCAACAGAAATAAACCGCCTTTCAAAAAGGCAAGGATGGAAAGGTGAGGCAAGAGCTCACCGGGGCTGTGGTAACATGGCCTGCTCTGTAAACCCCACCCGACGCAAGGTTAAGTGAGAACAATGCGGGTCTTACGCGTTCTCCAAAAGCACCGCTTGAGCCTTTTGGCGACAAAAGGCCTAGATAGATGGCCACATAAAACAGAACTCGGCTTATGTGAAACTGACAAACAGCTTTTCAAAGCTGTTTTTTTAACAAAAAAATTGTTTTAAAGATTTTCTTTTTGGCAAAAATTTGAACATGCGAAAAAAAGATTATGTGTTTTCAATGGTGAATTTAATTTTGAACAGAGTGCGTTTTCATGCCCCAAAAACAGACGAGGCAATTGACTATGAAAGCGTTTTGCAAAGCGGGGTTGACCCGTCAAAGCCTGTTTTATGCTTTCGTCATCCAATGACAAAACTTATGGCGTTATGCTTTAAAAAAGCGCAGGAAAAGCAAGATTTCAATCTTGTTTTGTCTTCTCCAAACAAATATTGCAAAAAGCTTAAATACATTGAAACAAACTGCGCCGAGGTTGAAAAACTTGACATAAACTATAAATCCGGCCTTATTTTTGGCCAAACAAAGCAAGATGATTATATAAAAATCAACGGCAGGCAAATCGAAGGAAAATATGACAACTTTTTCTTGGATGATTATGGCAAAATCGATGAAATAAATTTTTTTGTCAGGCAATATGTGCTTTCGGGCAGAAATATTTGCGTGGAACTGACAAATTCGTCTTTAAAGCCAAAAACTGCAACGCTGGAAATAAATTTTGTGTTGCCACTGGGATATTACTGCTTTAAAAAATTTTGTGGGGGAATTGAAATATTCAATCTTCGAACTTTTGAAAAACAGTTTTTCAATTTTTCTTCATTTAAAAATTCTTTCAGCTTTTCATGTGTTGATGGAGTTGAAAATTCAACAAACGCAAGGGTGTTTTTAAAAACGCAAGTTGACTTAAAGCCAAAGCAGAAAAAACGACTATTTTTCAATTTTGGAAATCAAAAGTTTTCAGTTTCAACAAAAGAAGAAATCGATTATTTTGCCTTGCTTGCTCAAAAAAAGAACAATGAAAAGTTTAATCTTAAAATTTGTTCAAACAACAAAAGTGAAGATGAACTTGTCAATCACATTTTGCCGCAAAAAATCTACAAAGCCTGGCTTAAGGGCGAAAGGGACGAGCAAAGCGAAAAAAGATATAATCAAATCAAAGCAAAATATGTTTCGTCTGGAAAAGAGAGTGTTGTGTTTGGCAATCTTGAAGGGATCAAAAGCCTGCAACTGTTTGACGGCGAAGTTTTTCGAACGATTTTTGTTGTTTCCAGCAGTCAAAAAAATGAAAATTATTTGCAAATTGGATCGACAAAATATTTTGGCAAAAACAGCCTAAAACTCAATGATTTAAGGCAAAAAATTGTTCAAATTTGCGTGTCAGAAGAAAAAATGGCTTAATGGCTTTGTTTTAAAGGCAAAAAGCCATTTTTTTGATTGTTTTAAAATTTTTGATAAAATTCTTTGCCAAACAAACTCAATTGTGCTATAATCATGGCATGGAAAACAAAACAATTCCTCTTGCAGAAAGGATGCGCCCAACTTCACTTGAAGAGTTTTGTGGGCAAGAACATATTGTTGGAAAGGGCAAAATGTTGCTTCGTGCCATTGAATATGGAAACGTTGGAAGCATGATTTTTTATGGCCCTCCCGGAACAGGAAAAACAACGTTGGCTCAAATTATTGCAACAAAAATGGATGCAAACATTGCTCGCCTAAATGCAGTTGCAAGCGGCGTTGCCGATGCCAAAGCTGTGATTGAAAAGGCCAAAAAGGACAAACTTTTGTTTGGCAAAAGCACATATCTTTTGCTTGACGAATGCCACAGGTGGAGCAAAAGTCAAAGCGACTGCGTGCTTGAAGCAATCGAAAAGGGTCAAATATTTTTCATTGGCTCAACAACAGAAAATCCTTTCACGTCAATGACCAGGGCAATTGTTTCACGCTGCAGAGTTGTGGAGCTAAAGCCGCTTAGCCGTGAAAACATAAAAAAGCTTTTGAAAAGGGCAATTTCTGACAAAGAAAAAGGACTTGGCGAATTGCCTATTGAAATGAGCGAAGATGCGCTTGATTATTTGGCCGAAACTTGCGGCGGCGATGCCAGAACTGCATTAAATGCTCTTGAACTTGCAGCAGGCACAACGCCAATTGGAAAAAACAAAAAAATTGTTATTGATCAAAACGTTGTGTCGGAGTGCTTGGACAGAAAGCCGCTTTCAATTTCTGTTGACATGTATTATGACCTTTTGTCGGCATTTTGCAAAAGCTTGAGGGGAAGTGATGCCGATGCAGCACTATTTTATGCCTATCGTCTTA
>CANQRE010000076.1 GCA_947626175.1 uncultured Clostridia bacterium | reverse complement strand
TTTTAAGTTGATACAAATCGTCATATTTGCAAACAGAAAAAGGCGTCATTTGATATATCTTTGCAGTTTGAAAGTCACAAGCATAAAATGAGTTTAACTTAAACGCTCCGCAAGCAAGCCTTAATGAATCAAAAAAGTTAAATGGCGGGACATGCCCGCTGTTTGCAAAAACATGATAAACATGCAGCCTTTTGCTTTGGGAAGAATACACATTAAGTGGAAACAAATAAACTTTGTCAAGCGCCGAATCGTGCAAGCGCAAATATTTAAGCAAATTGTCAAAGTCAAAATTTGGATAATCTTCACTATCAAAAATTGCACAGCCAAATTCGCCAAGATTGTTTGCAATGTAATTTTGATATTTTATTGCCATATATCTTTGTCCATTCACATTCACATTTTTCATTTTTGCAACCTCGTTTTAATAAAATCTTTTATAAGAAAATTTCTTTTATAAGCACCCGTAATCTCTTTTTGAATTTTTGTTACTTTTCTTCCATCTTTTCTCCTTTTATAACAAAAAAATAACCCCGCACCTTCTATGCGGAGTTAAACACAAAAATTTTTTAAATCCACATAGTCTTGGCATTGCCAATTCCTCATTACCACCTTTCCTTTTGGCAGGTTGGTCGAACGTCATAGAGAGGAGCTCTCAGTTCAGTCTTTATGTGTTATTTAATTGTTGCTGTGATTATAGCAAATCAGCATTTTCATTGTCAAGTTTTTTTCATTCCAAATTTGAAAATCTAAAAAACATCGCAAAAACTTTTATTTGGAAGAAAAATCTTTTATCTTTTCCCACGGAAATTCCGCTCTTCCAAAATGACCATAGCACGCCGTTTGCTGATATATTGGCTTTAAAAGGTCAAGCTCCTTTATAATATCATTTGGGCGGAAACTGAAATTGTTTTTAACATATTTTTCAATTTCACTTATTGGTCTGTGATTTGTGCCAAAACATTCAATATATATTGACACCGGATCGGCAAGCCCAATTGCATAAGAAATTTGAATTTCGCACTCGTCTGCAAATCCGTGAGCGACAATGTTTTTTGCCACATATCTTGCATAATAAGCGCCAGATCTGTCAACTTTGGTTGCATTTTTGCTTGAAAAACAGCCGCCGCCAACCCTGCCAACGCCGCCATAAGTGTCAACCACAATTTTTCTGCCAACACATCCGCTGTCGCCAAAACTTCCCCAAATTGTAAATTTGCCGCTTGGATTTATGACAATTTTTGTGTTTTTCCCCACAAGCGCTGAATGCTCGGCAAGCACTGGAGAAATAACATTTTTTGTTATGATGTTGTGTATTTGTTGCTGCGAAAGATTTTCAGAGTGCGACACGCTCATCAAAATTGTGGCAAATTCTTTTGGCTGTTTGCCATCATATTTAACTGACACCTGACTTTTTGCATCCGCAAAAAAATTTGTTGTTGTTCTTCTGAATTCATCATATCTTTTGACGAGTTTGTGGGCTATCATTATTGGAAGCGGCATAAACTGCTTTGTTTCATTTGTTGCATAGCCATACACCATACCCTGATCGTTTGCCATGAGTTGTTTTTTTGCCACCGCTTGATTGATGTCGGGACTTTGCTCGCTGATTTCTTTAACAATCACAAAATCGTTTTTGTAGCCAATGTCTTTCAAAACTTTTCGCGCAATTTGGTCATAATCTATTTTTGCTTTTGTTGTTGCTTCGCCATAAATGAACAGCTTGTCATCTTTGATCGCACATTCAACCGCCATTTGGCTGAAAGGATCTTGTCTTAGTGCTTCGTCCAAAAACGCATCGGCAATGCAATCACACGTTTTGTCGGGATGTCCGATATTGACGGACTCGCTTGTTACAACCCTTATCATTTTTTCTCCTGAAAATTTATTTCCACAAAGTATTGCATTGTGCATCAAAAAACCCATCGGAATCGATGGGCCAAAATCAAAATTGTTTTTTCACCATCGACTCAGCCTTTAGCACCTTGCCTAAAAAGCAGGTTGCTGTGTGGTCACAGGGGCTGTCCCTCGCACACTCTTTATGGATGAAAGCATTGTAACACATTTTTTTGCATATTTCAAACTTTTTTGTGCTTTTTTTTCAAAAAAACAACAAAATTTTTTTAATTTTCACATTTAAGTTCAAATTTTTTCACTTGTGAGTTTTCAAACTTTTGCCTTATCTCCAAAAAATCTATTTCATTGCCGCACACAATGTCTTCAATAAAAGTTGCAGCGCGATAATGTGTGACGACCAAAACGTTTTTAAAGTTTGTTTTTTTAAGTCTTTCAACAAAATTTTTTGTTCTTTTAAGGCAATGCTGATAACTTTCCATTCCCGCAGCTTTTGATCGCGATTTTCGCAACAATTGTTCCTGCTGCGAAAGCGAATCTTTTTTTCTTCCCGCAAAAATTCCTTGATCAATTTCAATCAGATCATCGTCTTTGATTATTTTGACATGATGATATTGATTGACAATGTTTGCGGTTTGCATTGTTCTCATCAGCGGTGACGAAAAGATGACATCAAAAGGAATGTCCTTAAGTGTTTTTGCCACATCTTGCGTGACCTTGATGCCGCACTTACTCAAACGATTGTTCCTTCTGCCCTGAGATATGCCTCTTTCATTCCAAACCGTTTGACCATGCCGCATGATATATAAATCCATGTTTCCCCCGATATTGGCAAAGACTTTCTACCCAAAATCACTTTCTTAATTTTAACCCATCGCTAAACGCATTTCCAACCCTTTCTGAAACTTTGTAATAGCCATGAGTGTAAGG
>CANQRE010000075.1 GCA_947626175.1 uncultured Clostridia bacterium | reverse complement strand
CCTATGCGGCCTTGTTATGCTTTTTTTGGATTTACAACAACGATTATGTTTTTGCCGTTGACTTCAGGCTCTTTGTCAGTTGTCCCCGCATCGGCAATAAGCGAGCAGAAGTTTTTGACAACCTCAATGCAAGTTTTGGTGTATGCTTGCTGCCTGCCGCGCATACGAAGTGAAACTTTGACTTTGTTGCCTTCGCTAAGGAATTTTTTGGCATTTGTCACGCGATAAGCAATGTCATGATCGGAAATCGTCATTGAAAGCTGGATTTCCTTGACTTCAATTATTTTTTGATTGCGCTTAATCTCCTTGTCTTTTTTGATTGCGTCAAATTTATATTTGCCATAATCCATAAGTTTGCAAACAGCTGGCTTTGAACCGCCATTCATAAGCACAAGGTCAAGCTCTTTTTCGTCAGCAATTGAACGTGCTTTTGCAATTGGCAAAACGCCAAGCATTTCACCATTTTCACCAATAAGTCGAACTTCGCTTTCAGTGATTTGTTCGTTGATTAACAATTCTTTAAAAATGAGAGTGGTCTCCTTTTTGTTTTTTTCCAAAAAAAATTGGTGGTTGCATCTGCTTCCACCAAAAATCCTTTTATTTATTTTGCCCACATCGAGCTTTATGAAAATAATTTTGAGATTTTTAACACGATCCAAAACCAATGTTTGACCGGTGAGAAGTGGAAACTTCTGCTTTCGACTTTGCTATATTATCACACAAAACAATCCTTTGTCAACTATTTTTCACAAATTTTTCAGAAAAAATGCAAGTGATTTTCAGTATTTTCTAAAAATTTTTTTATTTTTAATAGTTGGCTTTTTATAACAATTATGCTTAAACATATCTTCCCTTATTTCATTTGACAAAATCAAGCAAATTTGATATAATAAAATATAACTTTTTGTTAGTTGTTTTGTTTTTGATACTAGATTTAGAGACTTAAAATTCATTTTGAAAGCAAAAGTTGCCAATTTATAAGGTTAAAAAGGAGAAATTATGAACAAATTTGCAAAAATCTTCGTTCCTATTTTTGGGGCTGTTGCAGTTTTTGGAAGCGGCCTTATGCTTGCTGGGTGCGGCTGCTCAAGTGATAAAACCGAAAAAATAAATCTTTCTCAATTTGATACGTATCTACAAGAGGCAAATCTTAAATTTGAAAATGGCATTTCAGTTGTTGGATTTAACAATCAACTTAAAAATGGCTTGGATTCAGAAATTGATAATTCAATAAAAAGCGAATCATATTTCACAAAATTAGATGACAAAGTTGCTGCCATAAACAAAAACTTTAATTATGTTCCTGCAACAAAGGGATATGAATCCACTCCTTTTGCGTCGGTTGTTTATTATGATGGCGTTGCATATAATGTGCAAAATGGTTCAAAAACAAAACACACTTATGATGCAGTGGAAATTAGTTATTTGGTGAATATATATGACAACTTGTATGGCACGGTTCATTCGTTGTATGCCGATTTGGACCAAACCCTTTCCGTTACAAAAACGACAAAGGACAAAAAAGTGACCTTCGCTTTTGAAACAACTGTTCAAACAATTGATTATGGTGCCGCCCTTCCATTAAATATCAAAATTGTGTTTAATGACAATAAAGTTGAAAGCGTTGAGTATAGCCAATATATGGTGCAAAACGAAAAATTAGCTTTTGTGAAAAGCACTATCACAAATTGGGGTGGAATTATCGAACGCCCAGAAGGCTGGGATAGCGATTATGTTGAAGCTTAAATAGCTCAAAATTTTGACAAAATCAAGCAAATTTGATATTGAAAAAATAACGTTTTAAAACTAAACAAATAACGTTTTGAAATTAAACAAAATTTATTAAAAAAGAAGGCCTAGCCTTCTCTTTTTTTGCGCTTTGGGAAAAATATTGTTTCGATTGTTCTTCCAAGCCGCAATATGATTTTGTCGGCATTTTTTATGGCTTTCCCCTTCATAAGTGCTTTGAAAAGAATTGTCAGCCCTGCGATCAAGGCGCTGACAAAAGTTGTGACAAGCAGCGCTGTTGAAGAATCAAAAAGATTGCGAGTGATCGAAAGCGACACGGTCGCACCGCCTGCGCCCGAAAGAATGCCGCAAATGTCGCCAACAACGTCTGCACAAAACGAACAAACTTTTTCGGAATTTTTTGTCAGTTGCAAAGCAATTTCGCTGCCCTTTTCCCTTTCTTCAACCTTTTTTTTGAAAAACTCTTCGTCTGCACTTGCCACCGCAATGCCAATCATATCAAAAACAACTGCAATAAAAATAAAAATCGCAATAAGCACGCACGCCATAATCGCGCCAAGCGAAGAAAGCACGCTGTGGCTTAGGAGCGAAAACAAGCACGACAAACACATGGACACAACAAACATTTTGAACGCCCATCGATATCGCTTAAACTCCAGCGAACTTGCCTTTGCCTTCGGATTTTTCATAATATAAAGATATTTTGCGCGGGCAAATAAAATAACTTTGAATTGCAAAATGCCATATAAATTGCGGCGTTTTTAACAAAAAAACTTGCGTGATTTTCGCAAGTTTTTGCGGTATTATGTTATAAAAGCATAACATAATAGTTGAGAAACAAAGATGATTAGTAAACTATGATTTCGTCAAGCTTGCGGGAAAGATTTTCATCGGTTGCAAAAATCTTTTCGCCGGTTGAACGAATTGTGATTTCATACTGCCCTTGTTCAAGCGTTTTTGGGCTTATTACAATGCGAACTGGAATGCCCATAAGTTCGCTGTCAGTGAGCTTTACCCCTGCAGATGCGTTGCGGTCATCATACAAAACTTCAAAATTTTGATTCGTAAGCTTTTTATACAGTCTTTCAGCCGAGTCCTTCACCCTTTCATCGTCCATATGAAGCGG
>CANQRE010000074.1 GCA_947626175.1 uncultured Clostridia bacterium | reverse complement strand
GATGGCAATTGGAGCAATCAAAAACCATATAAGATTTTTGCAATAATCAAATTTTGATGAAGCAATTTTTTCATCAAATGAAAGGCGGGATTTTTTATACTTTTTCATTTGTTCCCTCCTCCACAACAATTTCAGCTTCAACGGCGTTGTTTGTGCCAACGATTTCGGCGCTGTCAATTTGTTCAGCATTTTTGAAGCGTTTTAAACGAAGCTTTTTCACATTTGTTGAGTTAAGTGGCAAATACCATTTTGTGAGGAACCTTGTCACCACCAAAGTTGAGAACATTGAAAGAACAACGCCCACCAAAAGTGTTAAAGCAAAGCCCTTGATTGATGCCGTGCCAAGGAAATACAAAATTATTGAAGAAAAGATTGTTGTGATGTTTGAGTCAAAGATAGGCCAAAATGCCTTTTTAAAGCCATTTTTAACGGCAAGAGGCACTTTTTTGCCCGAGGCATATTCATCTTTGATACGCTCGAAAATGATGATGTTTCCATCCACTGCCATTCCGATTGACAAAATTATTCCCGCAATTCCCGGAAGAGTTAGTTGAATGAATGGAATTGCCATAAGGAAGAAGAGCATCAAAACAATGTAAGCCACAAGCGAAACATCGGCAAGCAGTCCAAAATGACCATATCGAATATACATGATGATCATCACAAGCAAAAGTGCAACCCCTGCAGCAATAAGTCCAAGAGTGAGTGCGTTTTTGCCAAGTGTTGCCGAAACAACGGTGTTTTCAACAAGTTCAAGCGAAGCGCTGAATGTGCCAGACATGATCATTGTGGCATATTCCTTTGCACTGTCATAGTCAGAAATTGAGCCGCCAGAAATAAAGGTGCTTCCACCTGTGATTTGCTGTTCGCAAGTCAGTTGCAATGGGCTTTCATTGCCAATGTAAACATACAGCGTTTTGTCGCCATTTGCGGCGGACTGAGTCATTGATGCAAATGTTTGGCTTCCGTCAGAATTAAATTCAACAACAACGCCATAAATATTGTCTTGATTGTTGTAACTTACATAAACATTTTCGATTTGCTCGCCGGAAAGAATGTCGCCTGAAAAAGAATCAACATCGTTAACGTTAAGTGTGTTTTCAAGAGTTATATAAAGCGAAGCAGGTTGTCCAATGATGTCAAAAAGTTCATCGGTGTTTGTCAGCGATGGAACTTCGATTCGAATTTTGTCGCTTCCCTGCTTTACAACTGTTGCTTCGGAATATCCTTCATCATACAAAAGTGTTTCAAGCCTTGAAACCGTGCTGTCAATTGCACTTGACAAATCATTTGTGTTTGAAGTTTTTGAAAGCTCGGCTTGATAAACGGCAGAAACTCCCCCCGACAAATCAAGGCCGAGAGGAATTGCATTGATGAAAGCGTTGTAGTCATAATATGTTCCCACAACTAGAAAATGAACAAAGGCAAGCACGATGCCAATGATAAGCACAATTCCCAGAAGCGTAAATTTTACAATAGAATGCTTTTTAGCCATTAAGAACCCCTTCAAGTGTTACCTATACATTTTATATAATTACAGGGCTCTTGTCAAATGTTTTTTTGATTTACCTTGCAGTTTTTTTGATATTTACACAAATAATACCGCAAATGCCGCCAATCAGAGTGCCAAAAATTGCATCATACAAAAGTGTTCTGTCAAACACAAACGCTCCGTTTAAGAGCGAAAATATCACGAAAGCAAGCAAAGTGTAACTTAGGCCAATTGTAAGTCCGCTCACCAGCCCCATCTTTTTTTGCTTTCTTAGTCCCAGCAAAACTCCCAAAAATATGCTAAGGCCTTTGATAACTTCATTTATAGGAGTGATAAATTTGTCTGACAGTGATGTGAATTTAAGGCAAAACGCAAAAATTAAAACGCCAATCAAACTTATGCAAAGTGAAACAAAACAGCCTTTAAGAATGGAAAGAAAAACGCTTGGCTGCTTTTTTTCTTCCACATTTTTTGCCCTTAATTTCATATTTGCCTCCATTTCAAAATTTATACTTCATTTTTATGATTGGACAAGGCAATATATGAGTTTTTTAAAAGTCGAAAAATGGCGAAAAAAAAGGAAAACCGCTTTGTGTTTTCCTTTTTGCAATTTTATTTCTTTTTTGCTTTTGGCTTTTCAGCTTGTTTTTTTTGAGTTTTTGGCTGAGCCATGGCTTTTTCGGTTTGTTTTTCAGCTTTTTGTTCTGGCTGAGCTTCTTCCTTTTTGTTTGCAGCCTTTTTGCGAGCTGGAGCTTTTTTTTCTTCTGCAGGCTTTTCTTGCTTTTCCTCGGTTTTTTGAGCTGGTTTTTCTTCAACTGGAGAAGCAGGCACAGAAACAGCGCTTGCAACCTTTGGCTCATCCTTGATCACTTGATAAATTGCATAAGCGTCAATCGTCATGTAACTTTTAAATTTGTCAGTTCCAGTTTCAATTGTGATTTGCTTTGCAGTGCCATCAAGTTTGATGTCAACAATTGTTCCATACACCCCACTTGAAGTGAGAACTTTGTCGCCACGCTTGAGAGAATTTGTTTGCTCAGTCATCCTTTGAGTTTCTTTTTTGTTTCTTCTGAGCATAAGAAGTGGATATGCAATCACCAAAAGTCCAATCAAAACGATAAGAACAATTTGAGTTGCATCAAGTGCTAAAAGTAAAGACATAATTTTTCTCCTTTTTGTTATAATCGCATTTTAGCAAATATTTTTGTTTTTTCAAAGCGATTTGCATTATATTTTTTTATTTTTTATTTCATCCAATGCTCTTTCGACAAAATCCTTGAGTTTTATACCTGTCAAATTTTCATTTCCGCGTCCGCGAAGCGAAATTGTTTTGTTTTTTTGCTCGTCATCGCCCACGATGACAAGATATGGCACTTTGAAATTGTGTGCTTCCCTGATTTTGTA
>CANQRE010000073.1 GCA_947626175.1 uncultured Clostridia bacterium | reverse complement strand
GCCGGAATGGGCGGAGGAACAGGAACAGGTGCAGCGCCAGTTATTGCTCAAATTGCCAAAGAGATGGGAATACTGACCATTGCCGTTGTGACAAAGCCTTTTGCATTTGAAAGCAGAGTTAGGGCAGACAATGCTGAAAAGGGCATAAATGAACTAAAGAAGTATGTTGACACAATTGTTATCATTCCAAATGAAAGACTTTTCCAAATCGTTCCAAAAAAGACTCCAATCTTGGAAGCTTTCAGATATGCCGATGATGTTCTTCGTCAAGGAATTCAAGGAATTTCTGATGTTATCACAAAGCCAGGCGTGATCAACCTTGATTTTGCGGATGTGAAAACAGTTATGCAAAACAAAGGCCTTGCACATATGGGCATAGGTCATGGAAAAGGTGAAAACAAAGCCTTGGAAGCTGTTAAACAAGCTGTTGCAAGCCCACTTATTGAAACAACAATTGAAGGGGCAAAAGCATTGCTGCTCAATGTTAAGGGCGGAGTTGATTTAACACAAGAAGACATTGATGACGTGACAAGTTTGGTGCATGAAGTCATTGACGACAACTGCTTGCTTATTTTTGGAACAAGCTTTGATGAAAACATGCATGATGAAATTGAAGTAACTTTGATTGCAACCGGATTCCCAACCGAAGCCGAAAAAGCAGCTGCAAAACCAGCTCCTGAAGCAACCGAAGCAAGAGAATTTAATCCTGACTTTGCAGAAAAGGAACAAGTTCGTGGACTTGCAGGGTTAAAGGCTCAACCTCAGCCTCAACAACAAATGCAAGATCAACGCCCTGAAGTGAATGTTCGCCGTGAAGAACTTGCTGGCTCGTCAAGAGTTGATGTTGACACAAACATTCCTGCATGGCTTCGTCATCTTCGCAGCAAAAAGAAATAAATAAACATATAGATTCAAAGCCTTCGCTTTTGTGGCGAAGGTTTTTTTGTTAAAAAAAGCGGAAAACTTCCTTCTTTCGCCAAAATAGTTGTCGCAATCTTCAAATCAATGGGTTTAAAATTGGTAAAAAGGGGAAAGTGAATGCAAATCGTCATTGAATATGTTTTTTTTGAAAATTTGATAATGAATTATTTTATTTTTTCATGCTGCTCATCTTTTTTCAAGCAAAAGCCAAAATTTTGTTTTGTGAGCTGCTGTTTTGGAGCGCTTATGGCTTTGTTTTTTCCGCTTTTCAACTTTCCATTGGCAGTTCAAATTGTTGCCACAATTCTTGTTGGGGCAATAATGGTTTGCATAAGCTTTCCAATCAAGCGATTTAAGGACTTTTTGTTTTATGGCTTTGGATTTTTGTTTTTAACTTTTGTTTTTGGCGGGGCAAACTTTATGCTTTCATCTTGGATTGGAGCGTTAAGTGTGTTTATCATGCTTATCTTTAGCTTTGTCATATTTTTGGCTGTAAAGTTGTTTTTGCATCGTCTTGCAAAAAAGAGAGCCCGAAGTTGTTTCACATGTTCTGTGCAAATTGCTTGCAAAGGAAGGGTGACAGAGGAAATTGGCTATATTGACAGCGCAAATGTTTTGTATGATCCACTCACATCGCAGCCAATTGTGCTTATTTCAAAGGAAGTGTTTGAAAAGGTTGTGGGCGAAGATTATGTTTATTATCTTGTCAACAAGCAAAAGGCAAAAAATTTGCCCTATGGCCATTATGTCAATGTTGGCTCGGCCGTTTCAAATGGCGAAATGTTGGTGTTTATGGCCGACAAACTCACGATAACTGAAAAGGGCAAAGCCAGAAGTTATGACAAAACCCTTTTGGGCTTAAGTTTGTCAAATTTTTCAAAAACGCTTGATTCGGGCGTTTTAATTCACAGCGAGCTTGCTTAAAAGGAGAATTATGAACAAAGTTCTGTTTTTGATCAAAAGCCTTCTTTGGAAAATTTTTGGCAAAGGCAAATTGCAATCCGCCCAAGGCATTGTGTGTTATATTTGCGGAAATGAAGCGCTCCCTTTGCCGCTTGACCCTGATGAAGAGCGCCTTCTTGTTGAGCAAGCAAATCAGGGAAGTGAATTTGCCCGCGAAAAACTTATTGAACACAATTTGCGGCTTGTTGTGTATATTGCCAAAAAATTTGAAAGCACGGGGATTGACTTTGAGGACTTGATTTCAATTGGCTCAGTGGGACTGATTAAAGCAGTCAAAACATTTAAGGGTGACAAAAACATAAAGCTTGCCACTTATGCAACAAGATGTATTGAAAATGAGCTTTTGATGCAACTTAGAAAAACCACGAGAGTTAAGAATGAACTCAGCCTTGAAAAGCCGCTGTGCGATGATGGCGAAGGCAATGAACTGGTGCTTGCCGACATCATTGCAAGCGATGGGGATGAAATGAATGCGGGGCTTGAACACTCCGCAGAAAAAGAAGCGATTTGGCAAATCCTTAACAGGCTTGAACGCCGCGAACAGGAAATCATGATTTTGAGATTTGGGCTTGAAGGGCAGGAAGAGTTAACGCAAAAAGAAGTTGCCGACAAGTTGGGCATAAGCCAAAGTTACATTTCAAGAATTGAAAAAAAGATTTTGTCAAAAATGAAAAAGGAGCTGACAAAAATTTTGTCTTAAATTCAAAAATAATTGATTTTTGACCAAAAAATGCACTTTTTTTGTCAAAAAACCGCTTCAAAAGCATAATTTTTCATCAAGAGGGGGAAATTATGGGGAGCGGAGGAAGATATGTCAAACAAGGTTGTTATTTCTGGCGTCAACACTTCATCGCTTCCAAAACTTGGGAATGATGATATTATGGCACTTATGAAAAAAGTCAAGGCAGGCGATGAAATGGCACGCGATGCTTTTGTGGTTGCAAATCTTAGGCTTGTTTTAAGTGTTGTTCAACGCTTTGGCGGACGAGCTGACAAGGCGGACGACATGTTTCAAGTTGGGTGCGTTGGGCTTATGAAAGCAATTGACAATTTTGATGAAAGTTTGAATGTTCGTTTTTCAACTTATGCCGTTCCAATGATCATTGGCGAAATCAGGAGATTTTTGCGTGACAACAACTCTGTCAGGGTTTCAAGGT
>CANQRE010000072.1 GCA_947626175.1 uncultured Clostridia bacterium | reverse complement strand
CGAATGCAGGGAAATCGAGTTTGCTTAATGCGCTGACAAGAGAAAACATTTATGCTGATGACAAATATTTTGCCACGCTTGACACAACCAGCCGAAAAATGTTTCTTGAAAATGAATATGTCATGCTCACTGACACAGTTGGATTTATTTCCGACCTGCCGCATGAACTTGTGGACGCCTTTGCGTCAACGCTTGAAGAAGCAAAGGATGCAGATTTAATTTTGCATGTTGTTGATCCAACAGCCACTTCGCTCACACCTGAAAAAGAAAAATATTTTGTTCAGTCAATGGCAGTCACAAACAAAGTGTTGGACGATATTGGTGCAACAAAAAACAGGCTTGTTGTGTATAACAAAGAAGACCTTTTAACTGAAAAATTTGAGCCAAAGGAAAATGAAATTTTTGTGTCAGCCAAAAACAAAATTGGTCTTGACAGGCTTAAAGAAAAAATAAAGGAGATGCTTTCATGATAAAAAAGATTATTCATTATGCTTGGTTTGGCAAAAATCACATGCCACAGGAATTTCAAAAAAACATTGAGTCGTGGAAGAAATATTGCCCAGACTATGAACTAAAATGCTGGAATGAAGACAATTTTGATGTGAATATGTGTGATTTCACTCGCCAAACTTATCAAACAAAAAAGTATGGGTTTTTGTCGGACTATATTCGCCTTTGGGCTTGCAAAAATTTTGGCGGAATATATCTTGACACCGATATTGAAATCTTAAAGCCAATCGATGAGCTTTTGGAAAACGACAGTTTTATTGGCTTTGAAAATGAATATTGGCTTGGCTCAACGCCAATGGGCGGGCAAGGAAAATGGGTTGACGAACTTTTGGATTTGTATAACAGGCGTGATTTTGTTGTGAATGGACACATGCAAATGATTCCCGCACCAGTTATTTTCACAAGCGTGCTTATTGATCACTATGGCTTAAAGCAAGAAAATTCGTTGCAAAAACTTGATGGAATCACCGTTTATCCTTTTGATTATTTCAGCCCAAAAAATTTTTGGACTGGTGAAATAAAAGTGACCGAAAACTCCTATTTTATTCATCACTATGCCGCAACATGGTTTGGTGCGAAGGACAAGTTTGTCAACAGCCTTGGCCATGGACTTAAAGCAATTATTGGAAACAAAAACTACAACAATCTCATCGCACATGCTTCACTTGGCGATGGCAAAAGAAAAATGAAGCAGTTTATCAAAAGCCTAAACAAAAAAGAAAAATCGCTGCAAAACGCAAAAAACGCGTTGAAAACTGCCGAAAAAGGTTGAAAACGCATAATTTTTTGAAAAATGTGTTGAATATTTAGTGTTTAAGAAGGGTTAAAAATATGTCAAAATCACTTCGTAAAGCAATATATTCGGCGTTGACTTTCATCTTGTATGCAATTGTGATGGAAGTGTTTTTGTTTATTTATTTTGACTGGGGCGTTATGCCTGAATATTTTTTGCTTGACCTTGGCATTGTGCTTTTTATTGCGCTTGCAATTTTCCTTGTTCCTTGGCAGTGGCTTCGAAATGTGATTATGACAATTTTTTTAACTTTGCAGCTTGTGCTTTCTTATGCCAACATTTGCATTATGCACAACATTTCATCTGCATTTGTTTTTGACATGTTCACTCTTGTCAAAGAAACTGCACAGGTGATTGAGCCGGGAGTGTTTGTGCTGTGGCCGCTTGGATTTTACATTCCTTTGGTTTTGGCTTACATTGCCACAGTGACAGTCATTTCGCTTCAAAAGGTTCCAATTCTTGAAAGCAAACACATAAGCCAAAAAGCCTTGACTTATGGCTTGGTGATTGGACTTGTGGCATCTTTTTCGCTTTATAGCTTTGAATATGGCCACATTATGCGAACAAACAACAGCGATGAAACTGCAATCAAGGATTCTTCGTTGTTTTCAACCTTTTATGTTGGCTCAACAAGCTTGCAAAAGTTTGGAACTTATGGCTTTTATTTTGAAGATTTGTTCAGGCGAATGTTTGGCTTTGACGAAGGAAGTGACGTCACTCCTGAAAAGGCCAAAGCACAGCTAAACAGCCGTGAATATGAGCCGTCCGAACAAATTTTGTTTGGCAAGTGCAAAGGCGACAACTTGATTGTGATCATGGGCGAAAGTTTTGAGTGGTATGCCATTTCGCCGGAAATGACTCCAGTTTTGTTTTCACTTGCAAACGGGGTGGATTTAACAAAGCTTGACGTTGAAAATGGCGAATATTTTTATGACTTTGCTCCAAAGGCAGATGGAACTTTTTCGGCAAGCAGAACAGGCTTAACTTATGACGAAAATGCTGCTGACAAAGTGGGCTTAAGCCTTGTGAACTATCACTCAAAAGCCAAAACGGACTATTCCGAACACAGCGTGATTTTGGGCGGATATCCATTCAAGCAAACATATTCAAACATAATTTCGCTGTATGAAAACAATGATTATAGCTTCACGCTGCCGTCCAAACTCAAACAAATGGGCTATGAAACATCTTATTTTCACACTTGGCTGAAAGATTTTTACAATCGCAGCAATCTCAACAAGCGTTTTGGATTTGACAAGCTCACATTTATTGAAGATATGGACAAAATGGAAAATTATCACGGCGATCTTTTAAGGATTGGCTCAAAGGACAGCGCATTTTTGCAGCTTTATTATGATGAGTTCACGCACCAAGATTATGACGGACCATATATGTCGTTCTTCACAACCGTTTCAACGCATGGGTCATATGAAGAAAAGCCGCTCTTAAATGATATGGAACAATTTGTTGATTCTTCGCCATGGCTTAAAATGCCTTTGGATGCCGATGTTGATTCTGAAGCGTGGAATGGATATATGAAATGCTATCTTCAAGGCGTTATGGATTTGGAAATAGGGGTGGCTTATCTCGTTCGCAACTTGATTTTGACTGGCGAGCTTGACAACACAATGATTGTTTTCTATGCCGACCACAACAGTTTTTATTATGATGCGGACCTAATTTACAAGCCGCTGTTTTATAGCGATTATTATTCTCAAACAATGGGCAAGCCATATTATTGGCTTGGAAAATCTGG
>CANQRE010000071.1 GCA_947626175.1 uncultured Clostridia bacterium | reverse complement strand
CAATGCCGCTTGCAGACAAAACGACATTTCATATTCACGCTTTATTGCAGGGCTCAAGGCAAAAGGAATTGACCTTAACAGAAAAGTGCTTGCCGACCTTGCAGTGAGAGAGCCTCAAGCTTTTGCTTCACTTGTGAAAGAGGTTAAAGCCTAAATGGAAAAGGCAAGTGGCGAACTTGTAAAAAAACTAAAAAAGCAAAAAAGAGAAAACGATTTTTTGCTTTTTTTAGACAATCAAAAAATAATAAATGATGCCATAACAATGGGGGCAAAGCCAATTTTGGCTCTTGCCACCAAACAAGAACTTTTTCCAAACATTGAATGCGAAAAATATATCACGTCAATATCCGTGATTGAAAGCCTTTCAGACGTCAAAACACCACGTGGTGTGGTTGTTATGTTAGAATACCCACAACATGTTGTGAAAGCTCCAAAAAGCAATTTTCTTGTGCTTGATGGAATTCAGGACCCAGGAAACGCCGGAACGCTTGTTCGAAGCGCTATTGCATTTGGAATGGAAGAGGTTTTCATTCTTGACGGCGTAAAGGTGACAAATCCCAAACTTGTTCGCTCTTCAGTTGGCGCTGTGTTCAACATTCCGGTTTTTAATATGTCACGAGATGAGTTTGTAAAGCTAGCAAAAAAGCATTCTCTTTCGCTTGCAAAAACTGATATGAAAGGCGAAAATGTGTTTGATTTCAAGCCAAAAAAGCCTGTTGGCATTGTGATTGGAAACGAAGGAAATGGCGTAAGCGAGCAAATTTCGGCGCTATGCGACATCACTCTTTCAATTCCAATGAAGGAAGGCATTGAAAGCCTTAACGCAGGGGTTAGCGGAAGCATAATCATGGCGCTTTTGTCGCAAAAATCATAGGTTTCCACAGCAAAAGTTTGTTTGATAAACTGCCTTTTCAGCCGAAAATTTCTAAAATGATGTAAGGCAAAATTTCACTACAAAACATAACTCTCTTAAATTGCCAAAAACACAATTTTTTAGTTTTAGTTTGCCAAAAAAATGCGACACTTAACTTTTGCAATCACAAAACGGAGTTTTTGCTCCGTTTTTTTTGCGTTTCAAAACTTTTTTTGCTGCAAAATTGTCAACAAGCAAAATTGGAATATTCTCGTCAATTTTCGTTGACTTTTCAGCAGCAAATATGCGATAATACAACGTGATAATTCAAAAACCTAGGAGGAATCATGTCAGGACATTCAAAATGGCATAACATTCAAGCAACAAAAGGAAAAGCTGACGCAGCACGAAGCAAAATTTTCACAAAAATTGGTCGTGAAATTGCCGTTGCTGTCAAAATGGGCGGGCCAGACGTTAACTCAAACTCTTCGCTTAGGGCAGTTGTGGCAAAAGCAAAGCAAAACAACATGCCAAACGACAATATCGAGCGCTCGATCAAAAAGGCGGCTGGCGAACTTGGAAATGTTAACTATGAGTCAATTGTGTATGAAGGCTATGGCGTGGGCGGCTCTGCGGTTATTGTGGAATGCCTTACTGACAACAAAAACCGAACTGCCGGCGATGTTAGGCATGCCTTTGACAAACACGGCGGAAGCCTTGGCTCAAGCGGATGCGTGAGCTATCTTTTTGAGCGCAAGGGCGTGATTGTTGTGCCAAGAGTTGAAGGGCTTGACAGCGAAGCTTTGATGCTTGACGCAATCGATGCCGGCGCAAATGATGTGAATGAACTTGACGATGAAATCGAAGTTCTCACTTCTCCTGCCGAACTTGAAAACGTTAGGGCAAAACTTGAAAAGGCGGGATATAAAATTGCCTTAAGCGAAGTTAGTCTTGTGCCAAACATGACCGTAAATCTTGACGAAGCAAAGCAAGCCACATTCCAAAAAATGATTGACGTTTTGGAAGAACTTGACGACGTTCAAAATGTTTATCACAACGTCAATTTGCCGGAAGAAGTGGAAGAAGATTAAAGGAGAAAGGAAAATGGATATTCGCACGCTTAACGCAGAAAAAAACGATTATATCGGCAAAACTGTTGATGTTTGCGGGTGGGTTCGCAATCACAGAAAGCAAAAAAACATTGGATTTATTGATTTTTATGACGGAACACAGTTCAATTCGCTTCAACTTGTTTATGACACTCAAAACAAAAAACTTGAAAAAGTTTTGCCACTTGTCAAAGTTGGCGCTTGTGCAAAAGTGACGGGAAAGATTGTGCTAAATGAAAAAAACTCAAGTTTGGAAATGGAGCTTGATAGCTTATCTCTTCTTGGCGAATGCGATGATGACTATCCAATCCAGCCAAAACGCCACACACTTGAATTTTTGCGCGAAAACGCATATCTTCGTCCAAGAACTCGCACTTTCCAAGCTGTTTTCAGAATTCGAAGCGTTGCCGCAATGGCAATTCATGAATATTTCCAATCTCACGGATATGTTTATGTTCACACGCCACTTTTCACAGCCAATGATGCTGAAGGGGCGGGAAACACCTTCACTGTGACAACCTATGACGTTTTAAACAACAAAAACAAAGATTATTCAAACGACTTTTTTGGCAAGCACACTTCGCTTGCTGTGACAGGTCAGCTTGAAGCCGAAACTTTTGCGCTTGCTTTTTCAAAGGTTTACACTTTTGGCCCAACTTTCAGAGCAGAAAACTCAAACACAAAAACGCACGCGGCAGAATTTTGGATGATTGAGCCAGAAATTGCATTTGCAGACCTAAATGAGCTAATGAACATTGAAGAAGAGTTTATCAAATATATTTCAAAAGTTGTGCTTGAAAAATGTGACGATGAACTTTGCTTCCTTGAAAAATTTAATTCGTTGCCACTCAGGGAAAGGCTGCATAACCTTATTGACTCAAAAATTGAGCGCATAACTTTCCATGACGCAATCGACATTTTAAAACAAGCCGACAAAACAGAGCATTTTGAGTTTAAGCCTGATTACACCGAGGATTTGGCAAGAGAGCACGAAAAATATTTGACCGAGAAAAAGTTTAACGCACCTGTTTTTGTTTACAACTGGCCAAAGGAATTTAAAGCTTTTTATATGTATCAAAATGACGATGGAAAAACTGTTGCCGCT
>CANQRE010000070.1 GCA_947626175.1 uncultured Clostridia bacterium | reverse complement strand
GTCCATATCGCCAATGCCAATGCCATCCACAAGCCTTTGCCCAGCGGTAACAAAGCCTGCTTGTTTGATTGAGTTTGGCCCAAGTTCAACTTGCATTCCAAGCGAAGGCAAAATTATGTTTCTTTCTTCCATTCCAAGTTGCTGCGCAAGAAGCGAGTGCATGCGCATGTGCCTGTATTCCCCATGCACTGGGATGAAAAACTCTGGCTTTGTGAGCGAGTGCATGATTTTTAACTCTTCTTGGCATGCGTGGCCTGAAACATGGACATCGGCAAGTTCATCATATATCACATCGGCGCCAAGTTTGAAAAGCTGATTTATGACATTGTAAACATATTTTTCATTGCCCGGAATTGGCGATGCGGAAAATATTATAAGGTCATTTTCGCGGAGTTTGATCTTTTTAAATTCACCAGCCGCCATTCTTGTGAGAGCACTCATTGGCTCGCCCTGACTGCCTGTTGTCACAATCAAAAGTTCATTGTCGGCATATTTGTCCACTTTGTCAATGTCGATAATGTTGTCCTTGTTATATTTTAGCTCTCCCACCTTCATTGCAACTTCGCTGACATTGATCATGCTTCTGCCAGTGAAAGCAACCTTTCGCTTGTATTTTTCAGCCAAATCCAAAATCTGTTGCAAACGATGAATGTTGGATGCAAAAGTTGCAACAAAAAGCCTTTTGGAAGCATTTTTTTCAAAAATCATGTCCAAAGTTCTGCCAACACTTCGCTCGCTCATGGAATAGCCCTTTCTGCAAACGTTTGTGCTTTCACAAAGCAAAAGTTTGATTCCGCGTTTGCCAAGTTCTCCAATGCGTTCAAGATCAGTCATTGTTCCATCAATTGGCTCAAAGTCAATTTTAAAGTCACCAGTGTGAAAAACATTTCCAACCGGAGTTGTTATGCAAAGAGCAAGTGATCCGGCAATTGAATGGCTGACTTTGACAAATTCAATTGTGAAGCATCCAAGTTTTAACACATTTTTTGGCTTTACGGAAATGGCCTTGTATTTTATGTTTTCAAATTCTTTCATTTTGTTTTCAACAAGCGCAAGTGTTAGCCTTGAGCCATATATTGGCACATTGAGTTGGCCTAGAACAAAAGGAAGCGCACCAATGTGATCTTCATGTCCGTGCGTTAAGATTATTGCCTTGACCTTGTCCTTGTTCGCCAAAAGATATGAAATGTCTGGAATAACAATGTCAACGCCTGGGAGTTCTTCCCCTGGAAATGTTAAGCCAGCATCGATGACGATGATTTCGTCACCATATTCAAGAGCGGTCATGTTTTTTCCGATTTCACCCACTCCGCCCAAAAAAGTTACTTTGAGTTTGTTTGTCATTTTATTTTTTCCCTTTTAAAAATTTTGACATGAACGCTTTGTTCATGACATTAAATTTTGTCACACAGGACGAGCCTATATGTAAAAGTTTTTTTACAAAAGAAACTTAACTTGTGAAATTTTGTCTTGTTCTTCCAATTTTTTTGAAGACAAAACTGTGTTTTTGTCAGTGTAATATCTCATGCCTTGGCACGCAAAAAACTGCATCATTTCAAACATAGCCCCAACAATTGCACAAATTGGAACAATCAAAACAAGTGAGAAAATTCCAAATCCCGCTGCAAGAACAAGTGAAGCAAATGAAATGCAAATCGAAAACAGCACGCTTCCCCTATAGCCACGGAAGGTTGCTTTTATGCCGATTTGGAACGATTTGATTGCGTTTTCGCCGCTTACAACCATTGCCGGCGCCCAGCACATTGTTAAAAGCTGTTTCACTGACAAAATGATTGTTGAAGCAATGATAAACATAAAGATTGCTGCAAATTGAAGTGGCTCGCCTTGCAATGACATGAGATAATAGAAAATCACAACTGTTGCCGCGTTAAATGGAATGCAAAATAGTGTTCTCAGCGCTCCATACACCGTTGATTTTTTAAGTGTTCGAACATAAGTTGAGCAAAAGCCATGTTTTGATTGGCTTGACATGTAGCCATAAGTGATTTCGCTGACAACATATCTTCCAATGTTCATCAAAAATGGCTTGACAAGCAAAAGCACAAACGCAAGATATATTCCCGCAAAAAGATGCGCTGTGAAAAATGCTTGCAAGTGTTGGATCAAAAGTTCAATCACACTCCAAAATGTTAAGCTGACATTTTTTCCAAAAAACAGGCCTGCGCTTGCAACTTGCTTGAAAAATTCAAAATTCCAAATGCCAAGCACAAACTCCCTTATCGCATTGTAAAACGGAGCCATAAGCGCAAAAACAATGCCCCACACAATCAAACGATAAAACAAAAGTTTCCATGCGTTGGCATAGTTTGAAACTGAAATTTTTAAATATGACCTAAAATTCATGCGTGACCTATCCTTGGTCTAATTATTATATCAAAATATAATTTTTTAAGCAACAAAATTAAGGAGTGATTACACACCAATTGACAAAATTTTGTATCTCACGTCCCCGTTTGGCGTGTGCACAACAACATTGTCACCAACTTTGTGCCCAATAAGCGCTCCGCCCACAGGAGATTCGTTGGAAATAAATCCACGCTTTGGATCACTTTCATCTGAGCCAACAATGTTGTATTCAACCTCTTCGTCAAACTCTTCATCATAAAGTTTCACCTTTGTTCCAACACTGACCTTTGAAACATCTATGTTTGACTTTTTGATTATAACCGCATTAAGAAGTGTGTTTTCAATTTCTGCAATCTGTCCTTCAACAAGAGCCTGCTCGTCTTTGGCTGCATCATATTCGGAATTTTCTGACAAATCACCGAACTCCCTTGCAAGCCCTATTTTTTTGACAACTTCCGGACGTTTCACTGTTTTAAGATAGTTGAGTTTGTCCTCAAGTTGCTTTTTTCCTTCTGGTGTTAAATATTTTACAACTGCCATGATGCCCTCCAAATTTCGTTTTAAAAAGTGCTTGCCCAAAAAGGCAAACATTTTTCTTGCATTTTTCTTCGCAATACATGTTATTTTATGCTATTTATTCCCAAAAGTCAATTAAAAATTAAAAAAATTATAACGAATTTTTGATTTAAGATGACGCATACTAGCTTTAAGGGGGTTTAAAATGCTTACTTTTATTGCGTTTGCACTCACAATCGCCGGCTGCGTGAATTGGCTGCTTATCG
>CANQRE010000069.1 GCA_947626175.1 uncultured Clostridia bacterium | reverse complement strand
CAACTGAACTACCGAGCCAAACAAAACTCGCAAACCTTTTTCAAAGCTTGCGAGATTTATTTTACACTATTTAATTTTTGTTGTCAAGGAAAATAGACTAAAATTTCAAATTATTGCAAAAATCATAACAAGGCAGTTGAATATTTTTTCATGTCGAAAGTTGTCGTGGTTTGTTTTTATTTGACTTTTTGTAAAAAAATATGCTAATTTTGTAAAAGGGATATGCAAAACACAACATTTATTGAAGAAAAAAGGAACAAAAAAAAGTTATTAAGCAGTCTTGGTGTGTATGAACTGCGTGGTCTTGCACGCGCAATTGGCATAAAATCTCCAACCACAAAAGTGCGTGAAAAACTTATTGATGAAATCAGTGCTGCGCTTGCAACTGGTCATGTTGCTGAACCTCGCGAAACAAACAAGGGCAGGCCAAGCAAGCCGCTTGCAAACATTGATGATCTTTTGGTGGCAGTGCAAAATGGTTCGCTTAAGGAATTTGCCTTAAATCAAAACCAACCTGTTTTTGAGCTTGACGAAGGTGAAAAGGTTGCTCCAACTTTGGTCAAAACTTTTTCATTCGGCACTCTTGTGCTAGGTGGGAAAAATGTTATCACAACAAATGGCGCTTTAAATGAAAGCAAAAACATAAGCGACATGCTTTCACAGTTATGCCAAACAAATCAACAAGTTGTGTTTGTTTCGGCAAGTTTAACTTTTGAAGAAAAACAAGTTTTGTCAACTTTCAAAAATCTCAACGTTTTTGCTTCGTCATACACTGACACTGATGGCAAATTATATGAAAAACTTTTGGACGCAACAAGCTTTGTGTCATCTCAAACAAGCGATGTTTGCGTTGTTATTTTTGATGTTGCCAGAATTTTGGCTGAACTTGACCAGCGTTTTGATCATATAAACAAAGTGCATGCAACTGAATCAATTTTGCTTGTAAAACGGGTATTCTCACTTAGCTCACAATATAAAAGTGGCAAAGCAATCACCACAATTTGCGTTTATGATGAAACTGATGGGGAAGATCAGTTCATCAAGCAAAACATAATCAAAATAAGTCACAAAATCGAAGCAAAATAACAAATTTTGCAAATTGAGAGTTTGACAATTATTGCACAATGGAATATAATATGCCCATGTTAAATGTTGCAAGCGGATTTAACATTGGTTCGCTCAGAATTGAATATTATGGCTTGATAATGGCAATTGCAATGGCAGTTGGCGTTCTTGTGGCGTGTTTAAATGCAAAAAAACGTGGTCTAAGCTCCACGGACATTCTTATTTTGGCTTGTTACACCTTGCCACTTGCAGTGATTGGGGCAAGGATTTATTATGTTCTTTTCAAACTTGAGGAATTTAATTCTTTTTGGGAAGTGTTTCAAATTTGGAAGGGCGGGCTTGCAATTTATGGCGGCGTGATTGGCGGCGCAGTTGCACTTTTGCTGTATAGTCTTATTCACAAAAAAAACTTTTTCGCAGTTGCCGATGTTGTTGTTCCATCGCTTATATTAGGGCAAGCGATAGGCAGAATAGGGTGCTTTTTCGCAGGATGCTGTTATGGAATTGAAGTGACCAATGTTGATCAGCAATGGTTTCCATTTGCGACACAAATAAATGGAACATGGCATTATGCAACATTCTTTTATGAAAGCCTTTGGAACTTTTTAACTTTTGCCGTGCTTATGTGTGTGCTATATTTTGGAAAGCACATAAAGGAATATGGAATTGTAACCTCGCTATATTTTGTTATGTATGGCGTAATCCGTGCGCTTTTGGAAACAATTCGCGACAAGGACGAATTATTGACGCTTGGTGGCGGCAGGGTTTCGCAAATTTTAAGTATCATTTTCATAGTTGGCGGCGTGCTTTTGATTTCGGTGATATATATTTTCAAATATGCGCTCAAAAAACCAATAAAATTGTTTGAAATGAAAGACCAGCAAGTTCAAACTTCTCAAAAACAACAAAAGCCTGAAAAATAGGCTTTTTTTTGAATATCAACATTTTGTTTTGCCAATAATTTTTTTATGAGTGGCAGAGTTTTTGGAATAAAAAAATCCACAATTTTGCAAATCAGCCTTTTGCTCAATATTTTTTTGGGGTCGGGGCTTATTTTGTTTTCGCTTTTATATCTCAAAAATCCAAACCTTTGGTTTTTTATTTTTTGCATATTTGCAGCAGTTCAATCAATTGTCAAAAGCATGCTTTTCAGGCTTGACAGTGCTTGTTATTTGGGTTTTTTGCTGTTGCTGATTGGAGTGAGCGGCTTTTTGGTTTTCTTTTTTGACATAAGCTCAAAATATTTTTATTTGATGCTGGCGGCGGCACTTGCATCATTTGCAACATTTTTGTTCACAAAGCAAAAATATCAACTCATGCTTGGCATTTTGGTTGCAGGCGTAGCGACAATAAGCTTTCTATATGTCCAAAAAATTCTAAATTTGGCACTTTTTATTTCAATTTTGTTGATTTTTTTGTTTATTTTCTTTGCTTTGTGTGTTATACTCTTCTTGAAATACAAAAAAGGGAGCAAGTAAAAATGTTTAAAACCCAACCAAACGGATATGATTGTGAAGAAGTGGATGAATATATAACCCGCCTTAAAGCCGAAATGCTTGAGCAAAAGTTCAGTTTGCTTGAAGCTGAAAAACGTTTTTATGAGCTTCAAAACAAAAAGGATGAAGTTGAAGCCAAGGAAAAAAGCATATTGAAGGCCATTCAGGTTTTTGAAGACGCCCAAAAGTTTCAAGAGGAAGGTTCAAAAAACATGTATGCCTTAAAAGTTGAGCAAATGCTTTTGGTGTATCGAAAATTTGAAGATGTTTTGAAAAAAATATATTATCTACATCCTGAAATAAAAAACGAAAGGTCGCTTGAATCGCTTTTGTCGGAGCTTGATGATTTGCTTGAAAAAGCAAAAGGAGAGTCGCAAGCGGGAATTTTGACAAGCCCAATCAATTCAAACAACGATTCAATGCGTGTTTTGCTTGGAAAAATGCAGGAATATCGCCGAAATGGTGAGCCGGCAAAGGAAGTGCGCATTGCCAGAGTGAGCGCAAAGGTTCAAAGCGATGCACCAAAGCAAGGTGACGGAAAATTTGACCTAAAGGAAGCAGTAAATCCAAAAATGGGACTTGAGGAAATCATGAAGGCATTTGATTTTTTCAATAATGAGCAATAAAAATTGGCCAAAACAAGGTCA
>CANQRE010000068.1 GCA_947626175.1 uncultured Clostridia bacterium | reverse complement strand
GTGATTGGAAGAACCCTAACCTGCTCTGGAGCAAGCCAAAGTGGGAAGGCACCGGCAAAATGTTCAATCAAAATTCCCATAAATCTGTCAATTGAGCCATACACAACACGGTGAATCATGATTGGCCTGTGTTTTAAGCCGTCTTCGCCAACATATTCAAGTTCAAAACGCTGAGGAAGTTGGAAATCAAGCTGAATTGTGCCGCATTGCCAAGTTCTTCCAATTGCGTCATTGAGATGGAAATCGATTTTTGGACCATAAAAAGCGCCATCACCTTCGTTGACAACATAATCGATTTTCAGTTCATCCAGTGCATTTCGAAGTGAATTTGTTGCGTTTTCCCAATCTTCATCACTTCCCATGCTGTTCTCAGGACGAGTTGACAGTTCAACATGATAAGTAAATCCAAAAACATTGTAAACTTTGTCAATCAAGGCAACAACATTTTTGATTTCATCTTTGATTTGGCTTGGAGTCATAAAAATGTGGGCATCATCTTGCGTGAAGCATCTAACCCGCATAAGTCCTCCAAGTTCACCCGATTTTTCATGGCGATGAACAAGCCCAAGTTCGGCAAGGCGAAGTGGGAAGTCCCTGTAAGAATGCGGTGAGTTTTTGTAAACCAAAATTCCGCCTGGGCAGTTCATTGGTTTGATTGCAAATTGAGATTCATCGATTGACGTTGTGTACATATTGTTTTTGTAATGATCCCAATGCCCTGAAGTTTCCCAAAGATGTTTTGAAAGCATAATTGGAGTCATAATTTCCTTGTAGCCGGCTTTTGTGTGAAGTTCGCGCCAATAATCAATCAGCAAATTTCGAACAATCATACCCTTTGGAAGATAAAATGGAAATCCTGGGCCTTCAGAAGAGATCATAAACAGTTCAAGCTCTTTGCCAAGCTTTCGATTGTCACGTTTTTTGGCTTCTTCAAGCATTTGAATGTGCTGGCTAAGCTCCTTTTTGTCCTTGAAAGCATAAACATAAATTCTTTGAAGCATTTTGTTTTTTTCATCGCCCTTCCAATAAGCGCCGTTGACGGAATGAATTTTGTAGCCCATGTTTTGAAGTGAGCGAGTTGATTCAACATGCGGGCCGCGGCAAAGGTCAACAAAATCATCTCCGAGATAATAAACCGTTATGTCCTCGTTTTCAGGAAGCTCACGAATAAGCTCACATTTGTAAGGATTTGCTTTGAAAAGCTTTAGCGCTTGCTGCCTTGTCACCTTTTCACGCCTGAAAAGTTCACCTTTTCTTATGATTTGATCCATTGATTTTTCAATAACAGAAAAATCATCAGGAGTTAGTTGACGCGAAAGATCGATGTCATAATAGCATCCATCATCAATAGCTGGCCCGATTGTGAGTTTTGCGTCAGGATAAAGCTGCATAATTGCTTTTGCAAGCACATGAGCAAGCGAGTGACGCATCATAAAAAGTTTTTCGTCTTTTTCAATTTTCTTTTCCATATTTTTCTCCTTTTTGGGCAACAAAAAACGCCCTTAAATTTAAGGACGACTAAATTTTAACCGCGGTTCCACCTTAATTGTGCAAAAAGTTTTGCACCTCTTGATTTTTTTGTTTTGCTTCCCCGCAAAAGTGGTTTCAATTTCATTTTGCCAAGGTTTTTCACCAACCAACCCTTCTCTGAGCGCTAAATATGAAAGCTACTTGTCTTTTGCTCTGCATGAATAACAATTTTATTTTAGCATTAAGCAAATCAAATGTCAATTATTTTTTTGCTTTGAATTTATTTTTTTTCGCATATTTCATTTTTTCGCAAATTAAGACGATTTGAAAAAATCGATCTCAAAAGCCCAGAAACTTTGTTTTCGCCTTTGCAATACATGTTTATTTTTTGCGGAGAAAGGTCAATCAGCGAACCGACCATGCTCCTTGCGGAAAGAATTGCTCCTTTTTCACCCCCGCTGACGATGCAATATCCCTGCTCTTCTTCCACGACATCAATTTCATCGCTGCAAATATCAATGTTGTCAATCAAAAACTTTAATAGTTCCAAAAAGGCATCCTGCGAAACAAAATAATCTCTGTTTTCATTTGCCAGGCACACAAGTTCACGCCATTTGTCGCGAAGAAGGGAAAGTTTGAAATTGTAAAAGCTTTCAAGGAACAAAAACTCATCAAAATTAAGGGCTTTGGAAATTATGAAATAATCTGTTTTTTTATCAAAATTTATAAGTGCTTTTTTGAAGGCATAAAGGCTTATTTCATCTTGCATTGGCAAAAAAAGATGAGTGTCAAGATATTGCGACTTAAAGTTTTGACAAATTGTCAAAGCAATCACCCTTAATAAAACAATTTGAGCGTCACTTTTATATTTTTCATCCACAGCAATGATAATATTTAAAAAGTTTTCGTCTTGGCTTTCAGCAACAATTGCATGAAACTTGCCAAGATCACGGCGCAAGGAATCAAACATTTCTGCTGCAACAAGCGAATGCTTGGACTGTAATGTGATTGAAAATTCCCACATATTTTTTTGGCATTGACTCCTTTTGATTATGCTAACATAAAAGCCGCATAACTATCTTATGCAATGACACAAAAAATACTCTTCATTTTTTTTGCGAATTTTCAAAAAAGTTAATTTGTTTTGTTTTTTGCCTTGATTTGTTTGACATTTCCGCTTTCGATTTCATACACGATGTCCGCCAAATCGTCAAACTCGCTTTCATGGGTGAAAAAGATTATTGTTCGATCTTCCCTTTTTGAAGAAATAAATTTTTTGAATTTGTTCTTAAATGAAAGCGGACAATCTTGAGGGATTTCATATATCATCAAAATTTTGCAATCTGTTAAAAGTGCTCTGGCAAGTCCAATCAAAAACAATATTCCGCTTGACCTTATGTCACGAATTGGAGTGTCTATGCCATTTTGCAATTTGTCAATGTGTTGTTTTAGGCCCACTCTTTCGCAAGCCGCATTTATTTTTTTAAGGTTTTTGCTCATCAACATGAGATTTTCTTTTATGGACCCATCAACAAAACTTGGATGTGAAGAGGAATAATAAATTTCCCTGTTGAACGAATTTTCATCATATTTGTATAAATCACGATTGTTGAGCAAAACCTTGCCTTGTTGCGGCCTTATTGTTCGGCGAAGCATATTGAAAACAAGCCTTTTTCCGCAGCCTTTGTCGCCTTTGATGATGTTTATGCCTTGCATTTTGAATGAAATGTCGGCATTTGAAATTGAAAGTGGGTCAGATTTTGAATTGTTTGAATAGGAAACATCAATAAGTCCCAAATTGTATAGCGGAGTTTTTGCGTTGAGCCTGCCATATTTTTCAAGCTGCTTGTCGC
>CANQRE010000067.1 GCA_947626175.1 uncultured Clostridia bacterium | reverse complement strand
TCATGCACACAACCCTTATGCCATACTTTTTGTGATTGTCAAAAACCCACTCCATTGCTGAAAGAATTTTGCTTGCATAAGCTTCACCGTTTTTGTCAAGAGCCTTTAACGCATATATTTCACTTTGAGGTGCAAAGCCTGCAAATTTGCCGCAACTGCTTGCTCCGCAACCTGAGCAAACCCCTGCCACAAACGTTCCGTGGCCATTGTCATCATAAGGTGATTTTTGATCTTTGACAAAATCAACAAACTTTTTTATTCTGTTTTCGCCCAAGCAAAAATCATTGTGAGCTTTTATGCCGGTGTCAATAAACGCAACTCCCACACCTTTGCCTGACAAATCACCTTGCGGCATGTTTAAAACTTTTTTTGCAACATTCATAAGTGCAAGCGCGGTGGAATTGGATGAAATAAATTTCACGCTTGCAAGTTTTGACAAAAAACAAATTTGCTCTTTACACAATCTCACATAAAAGGACTTTATGAATAAATATTCGCTCAGTATTTCAATTTTTTTGGATTGCAAAACTCGTTTTAGTTCGGAAAATCTTTCCGCTTGAACAAGACAATCAATTTTGCGCTCATTTCCACAAACCTGAGTTGTTACAACAAGCGAATGGTCAATTTTGTTTGTGTTCATTTGATTTTTTCGAGCAAGTTTTTTAGGTTATCATACGTTTCACAACTTAAAAAAGGTCGCATGCTTTCAACGCTGCTTTCAAGAAGATCATAATTAAACTGTCCTGTTTGCTTTTGCCTTGTCACTTCACTTTTCAGCCTTTCATTTAATGCGGCTTCGTCAAGGTTCTTAAGCGAATCATAGGCGCTTTTGACTTTTTCCTCATCACTTTGGCTTTCGGCATGTTTTTTAAATTGAAAATTTTGAAAATCTTTGCTCATAACCCCTCCCCAACAATATATGTTCTTTTTTGCTTTTGCTCCACTTTTTGTTGCAAAAACTATGTGTGTGGCATATATAAATTGCATGACAAATCCACTTTATCCGCAAGAGGCCTTTTCGCAGCCAAACTTTTCAAACGACAACTTGTTTTCAAATCAATTTGGCCAACAAAAAAATGAGCAAAACAATTTGCTCACTTCTCTTTTGGGAAACAAACAAAATTCGCCTTTGCTTCCCATTCTTGTCAAGCTTTTAACTGGAAAAGAATTGCCTGGGCAAAGCTTAAATGAAAGTTTGAGCGCCCTTTCGCTTTTTGGAAAAAAACAACAACCCTTAAGCAAAGAAAAAGAAATAACTTTTCCCGATTAGTCTTCTTGCAAATATTCACTAGCACTTACAATTGAGCCATTTTTGAAATATATGTTCCGCTTGCAAAACCTTGCGGCGATTTTTTCATCTGTTGTTGCAACAACGAGTGTTGTTGACGGAGAAACAATTTTTTCAAGCAACTCTTCAATAAGTTCAAGATAAAACTCTGAAAGATGATCAAAAATGTTGTCAATCATCAAAAAATCAAGTTTTCTGAACGAAAGGCGAATGAGCGACAAAATATATTTTTCTTCAAGAGATAAATTGCAAATTTTTTCATCCTTGATTTTTTCAAGCGAAAAGTCAATGACCGCAGCATTTATTTTGTTTTCAACTTCGGCTTGTGAAATTTTGCGTTCACTTAAGATATACTTAAAGTTTTCATACACCGTTTTGTTTTCCATAAAAACTGGTGACGCAGGAACATAGCCCACACTTATGTCGGAACGAAAATTAACCTTTTTAAGAGGTCGGTCCTTAAGATATATTTCACCCTTGCTTGGCTTTTCAAGCTTGCTTATGATCCTGAGCAAACTTGTTTTGCCACTGTTGTCAGCCCCAACAAAGGCAACCCTTTCGCCATCGGCAATGTCAAGATTTATGTCATACAGAGCAAAAAATTCACGAGTGTATTTGTGAAAAAGATGTTTGATCGAAAGCATATTTTCTCCTATCAAAGTCCATTTTACACTATTTTCACAAAAAAGAAAAGCAATTTAACTGGCTTTGCAATCTATCACAAAATCTTTGCTCACAGCATTTGTGTTTGCAAGCACTTGTCCCACTCCATTTGAGTTTTTGACCATCTCGCCTGCAACGACCCTGAAGATAAGTTTGCATTTTTTGTTAACACTAAAAATATAGTTTTGATTTATTGCGTCTTTAAGCTGCGAAAAAGTTTCTCTTCCTTCAAGCCCAGCCGCATTAACCTTAAGGCTTGTCAGCGACTGCCATCTTCCCCTTTCCGAAATTGTGGCAGAAAATTTTTCATCTCCTTCCAAAAAAATTGTCATCCCCACATCGTTTTCATCACTCATAAGCTGAACGTCATAATATTTTTCTTCCACTCGCTTGTCATCGGCAAAAGAAATTTTCACGCCATAATCGGTGCTTCCAGCCGCTGTTATCTCCGAAAACGACGCGACATAAATTTTGTTGGAATTTTCACATCCAAACAAAAATATGCACGAAATCACTGGCAAAAGCCACAAAAACCTTAATTTTTTCATAAAAAAACCTCTTTTTGATTGTTTCCAATCATAAGAGGCTTATTCAATCAATATTGCTCCGGTGGAATTTTTTCGTTTTTGTCTTCCACTTCAACAACCAACGCTTCCGTTGTGAGCAGCGTGCCTGCAACGGATGCTGCATTTTGAAGAGCGCTTCGTGTGACCTTTGTTGGATCGATGATTCCATTTTTTATCATGTCAACATATTTGCCAGTTAACGCGTCAAAGCCGAACGCATTTTTGTCCTGACAGCTCATCACTTTTTTGACGACTTCTTCTTCATCTGCTCCCGAGTTTGCAGCAATTTGTTTGAGAGGCGCAGAAAGCGCTTTTAAAACAATCTCGCCGCCAAGTTTTTCATCCCCAACAAGTTTTTCAATTTGTGCCTGCACTTTTGGCATAACTTTTATAAGTGCAACTCCGCCGCCTGGAACAACACCTTCTTCACTTGCTGCTTTTGTGGCAGAAAGAGCATCTTCAATTCGAAGTTTTTTCTCCTTCATTTCAACTTCAGTTGGCGAGCCAACTTTTATGACTGCAACTCCGCCCGCAAGTTTGGCAAGGCGGTCGGAAAGTTTTTCTCTTTCATATTCACTCGTTTCAGTTTTAAGCAAATTTTTTATTTGCATAACTCTTTCTGTGATTGCTTTTTTGTTTCCTGCTCCGCCAACAATTGTTGTGCTGTTGCTGTCAACTTTGACAGTTTTTGCTCTGCCAAGCATTTCAAGCGAAACTTGTTTAAGATTTACGCCAAGCTCATCCGAAAGCAGTTTGCCACCTGTTAATATAGCGATGTCTTCAAGCATAGCCCGCCTTTTGTCCCCAAACGAAGG
>CANQRE010000066.1 GCA_947626175.1 uncultured Clostridia bacterium | reverse complement strand
CCCTTGATTTGAATATGTTTTTGCAAATTCAACATAGTCATATCCCGAAAAAGCAACAAATGCAGTGCCAAAAACTGTTGCGCTTGCAAGTGTGACATGCTCAAGCAAATCGGAATACAAAGTGTAATTTGCCGTTTGCTGCTTGTCAAATTTAAGCTGTTCAATTTCAAAAGGCTGAACAAATGTGTTGGCATCTGGCGAAATAAATGATCCGCCATCAAAATCACAAACAATGCCTTTTTTTTCACCTTCCTGGAATTCAAAAATAAAACTCTTTTGCCTTGAAAAACGAAGGGCCTTTGAATATGGAACATAATTGAACATCAAAAGCGACAAGTCCCCAATTTTTATTTCCGCATGCTCCAAAAATCTTTTCATCGGATGAACATCAACTTCATTTACAGTGATTTTGAACTTTGGAATTGGATTGCCACAGCCACAAGGCTCAAGTTTTTTTAAATCTGCCAAAAACCTGTCGTCAATGTCGTCAAGTTTGATTTCCTTGTCATAATATTTGATTGGAATAAACACTTTTTCATTGATATTTTTAAACGCAAACGCGTTTACGCGGCGAGAAAATTCCTCATAATTTTTTCTTTCAATCGTCACGCCCGCTGCCATTGAGTGTCCACCATAAGTGAGCAAAATGTCCGACATGGAGGACAAAAGCGCATGAATGTTTATGTCATCAATGCTGCGTCCTGACCCGTGCAAAAGATCCCCTTCCTGTGCAAACAAAAACACAGGCCTATGATATTTTTCAACAAGCCTTGCACTGACAATTCCAAGCACGCCTTGATCCCATTTTTTGGAAGCAAGTGTGATCACTCTGTTGTTTTTTAAATCTATTTTTTCAAGCGCCCTTAAGGCTTCGTCATAGATTTTGTTGCAAAGATTTTGCCTTTTTAAGTTGTGCTCTGAAATTTTTTCCAAAAGCACTTTGATTTTGACAGGATCTGTTTCCAAAAACAGTTTGAGTGAGTCCGCTGCATCTCCCATTCTGCCAGAAGCATTGAGCTTTGGCGAAATTTTGAACGAAATTGCATTTGCAGACGGCGATGAAATGGAAACTTTGTTGTCCTTGAACAGCGCTTTTATGCCATAAGGAAGGTCTTTTTCAAAAAGTTTCATCCCTTTTGTGACAATGCGGCGATTTTCACTTAAAAGAGGAACGATGTCTGCGATTGTTGCAATTGCTGCAATTGGCAAAAGTGGCTCTGCCTTTTTTTCGCCCAAAAGCGCTTCGGCAAGCTTGTAACTTAGGCCTGCCCCGCACAAGCCATCAAAGCCAAAATCTTGATTTGGAATTTTTGCATTTATGACAAGCGTGTCAGGAAGGACAAGTGGAATTTCATGATGGTCGGTCACAATAACCTCAATGCCCTTTTCCTTTGCATACTCAACTTCATCATGGCAGCTTATGCCGCAATCCACTGTTATGATAAGATTTGGCGAAAAACGCTCTTGGATTTTGTCAATTGCCCCTTTTGTTAGGCCATAGCCATCAACATATCTGTTTGGCAGAAAATAATCCGCCTTTATACCGATCATATTTAAAGCTTTGAGCATGATTGCTGTTGCACTGACGCCATCAACATCATAATCGCCAAAAATAAGCACTTTGTCCTTTAAGGCCTTTGCAAGTTCAATCCTTTCACAAAACTCTTTCACACCTTTCAATAAAAAAGGATTTAAAACCGTTTTCGGCTCTAAAAATTCATCAATCTTTGCTTCATCTGCCCCTACACGTGACAAAATTAGCTCCATCACAAGTGGTGAAACATTTTTCTTTTCGGCAAAATAAGCCGCTTGTGAGGCCAAAGCGTTGTAATACTGTTTAAAAATCATAGAACTTTACAAATTTAGTATAACAAAAACTTTTTTAAATTCAAAATGATATTGACAAATTTTATATTTTTGATATAATTGTAAACATGAGAAAAAAGGCTTTGCAACAAAAAAGAAATCTCGAAATTGAGAAATTCTTCAAAAAATTTAACAGTTGCTATGAAAAACAACATTCCATTCAAAAGTATTTGGACGAGGATTCTGCTCCAAATCTTTTTGCTAAGAAATTGTATACATACGCTCATCAAGACCTTTTTGAAACAACAAGCTTTTTGGAAGGCATTTGCAAGCATTTGAGAAGAGAAAGCTGGCTTGTCAGTGATTTTGATGAACTGATTGATGTCGTTGATATAAAATTTCAAACAATATTGCAACTTGCAAAAAGCAGCGACAGAATTTATGCTCAAACTCTTGTAAACAAAATATGGGACATCACAGATGTTGAAATCAAAATGCGAAATCAACTTTCCGAGATTTATGGCTTTGAATATGATCAAAACTTTGAAGACCGACATTACAATATGCTTGAACAAGTTTTCAACAGCGAAGAAACAAGGGTGTCACCTTTTATGATTGTTAATTCTTCCCCAACCGACATCGACCCAATTTAATACAAGAACAATTAGAATGACACTTCAAATATTTAACAAAACTACTAATTAACTCAATAAAAAAACACTTTAAATATTTAACAAAATTCTTAATAAACTCAATAAAAAACAACACTTCAAATATTCAACAAGATAATAATCATTGAGATTAAACAAGAAATTTATTTGAATTTAATGCAACAAAAAAAGGCACCGAAATGGTGTCTTTTTTTTTGCATATACAATTTTTGTGAAGGAAAGTGAAAGTTATCTTTTGCCTTGTATTTTTTTCCTTTGAACAAGCTTCCTTGTTCGTTACTCTTCTTCAAGAATAACTCGACTTAAAGATTTCTCTTTAAAAGGAGGTGATCCAGCGGCACCTTCTGATACCGCTACCTTGTTATGACTTCACCCCAGTCGCTGGTTTTACCTTAGGCGGCTGCCTCCATTTCTGGTTAGCTCACCGACTTTGGGTCCCCCCAACTCCCATGGCGTGACAGGCGGTGTGTACAAGACCCGGGAACGCATTCACCCCGACATGCTGATTCGGGATTACTAGCAACTCCTTCTTCATGTGGATGAGTTTCAATCCACAATCTGAACTGAGACTATCTTTTTGAGGTTTGCTCCACGTTACCGCTTCGCTTCTCTTTGTTATAGCCATTGTAGCACGTTTGTAGCCCAAGACGTAAGAGGCATGATGATTAGACGTCATCCCCACCTTCCTCCGTATTACCTACGGCTGTCCTTTTAGAGTCCCCATCTAACTGCTGGCAACTAAAAGCAAGGGTTGCGCTCGTTGCGGGACTTAACCCAACATCTCACGACACGAGCTGACGACAACCATGCACCATCTGTTTAGGTGTAATATTGCTATCACTTCTCTAATCTCTTAGATATGCACCCAATGTCAAGTCTTGGTAAGGTTTTTCGCGTTGCTTCGAATTAAACAACATG
>CANQRE010000065.1 GCA_947626175.1 uncultured Clostridia bacterium | reverse complement strand
CTCTCGTCAAGGACCACAGAACGGGCTATGAAACAAGTGACATTCAATCTGTTATGGACGGAAATATTCAAGAATTTATCAACGCATATTTGCAAAAGATATAAGGGGAAAGATGAAAAAATATATGTCAGCCGAGTTTGCGGCACTTAAAAACAAAGAGCATCTAACTATTCTTGCCATTGAAAGTTCGTGTGACGAAACAGCGATAAGTGTTGTTTTGGATGGCAGAACTGTTTTGTCAAACATTGTTTCATCGCAAATTGAAATTCATCGCCGTTTTGGCGGCGTTGTGCCAGAAATTGCTTCAAGAAATCACCTTATGGCAATTTCAAATTTGTATGACGAAGCTCTCAAAGAAGCAAAAATCAAGCCCGAAGATATTGACGCCATTGCCGTAACATATGGAGCGGGGCTTATGGGCGCGCTTTTGGTTGGAGTAAACTTTGCAAAAGGGCTTAGTTATGCTCTTCAAAAGCCGCTTATTGCAGTAAATCATGTGCATGGGCATATCGCTTCAAATTACATTTCGCATCCCGACCTTCAGCCTCCATTTTTGTGCCTTATGGTCAGCGGCGGACACACTGCGCTGTTAAAAATTTCCGATTACAACAAATTTAAGCTTTTGGGCTCAACAGTTGACGATGCCGCCGGCGAAGCGTTTGACAAAGTTGCACGTGTGCTTGGCCTTCCATATCCGGGTGGGCCGGAAATTGACAAGCTTGCAAAAGAAGGCAAAAACAATATCAAATTCACGGTGTCAAATTCGCTGAAGGACACGCTTAATTTTTCGTTTAGCGGAATCAAAACCGCCGTGATCAATTATGTTCACAAACTTGAGCAGCGTGGCGAAGAAATTTGCACGGCAGATGTTGCCCGCAGCTTTGAAGAAAGCGTGACCGATGAACTTTCGGAAAAGGCAATCAGGGCGATGAAAATGACAAATCAAAACAAAATTGTCATTGCCGGCGGAGTTGGCGCAAATTCCATGCTTCAAGCAAAGCTTGCCAAAAAATGCAAAGAATGCGGCGCAAAACTTTATGCTCCGGTGCTTAAATATTGCACCGACAATGCCGCCATGATTGGTTCGGCAGCTTATTATTACATACGAAAGGGCATGGGGCTTGCCGATCTTGGATTGACGGCCATGCCAAATATTGATTTATAAGGAGAAAAATGGAGCTTCTTTCGCCAGCCGGAAATTATGAAAAATTTTTGGCAGCAATAAATTTTGGTGCAGATGCGGTTTATTTGTCGGGGCAAAAGTTTGGTCTAAGGGCTTTTGCCGGCAACTTTTCGATTGATGAAATTTTTTCAGCTTGCAAATATGCCCACGAGCGTGGCAAAAAAGTGTATGTCACTCTCAACATTTTGGCACGAGATGACGATTTTGTTGGGCTGAAAGAGTATGTTCAAAGCTTGCAAAAAGCAAAGGTTGACGCAGTTATTGTTTCCGACCTTGGCATTATTTCATTTTTAATCCAAAATTTTCCAAACCTTAACATTCACGTGTCAACTCAAGCAAATGTCACAAATCTTGAAACTGCAAAATTTTTGGCAAATCTGGGAGTAAAACGCATTGTGCTGGCAAGGGAACTAAATCTTAAGCAAATTTCATCGATTGCTCATGCTTTGAAAGGAAAGGTTGAAATTGAATGTTTTGTGCACGGAGCAATGTGTGTTTCATATTCTGGCAGATGTTTGCTCAGCGATTATTTCACCGGCAGGGGTGCAAATCGTGGGGAGTGTGTGCAGGCGTGCAGGTGGAAATATATGCTCCGCGAAGTTAACAGAGATGATGAACTTGAGGCGGAGGAAGACGAAAAAGGCACATATATTTTTTCGTCAAAAGATTTGTGCATGATTGAACATTTGAAAGAGCTTCAATCTGCCGAAGTTTGCTCGCTGAAAATTGAAGGCAGAATGAAATCGGCCTATTATGTTGCTTGCGTGACAAATGCCTATCGCAAAGCACTTGATATGTTGCCAAACAAGGCGGGAGAAGAATTTGTGACCGAACTTGAAAAAACATCGCACAGGCGTTTTACAACAGGATTTTACTTTGACGAAAAAGACAAACAGTTCCGTGAAAGCTCCTCGCCAGTGCAAACGCATGAATTTGTTGCCGTGATAAAAAGCTGCTCAAATGGAAAAATTGTTGCCAGCCAGCGAAATTATGTTGCCGAAGGGGATGAAGTTGAAGTTTTGTCGCCAGATGCAAATATGCACAACAAAACATTCAAACTTGCAAACATGACAAATGAAAAGGGCGAAAAAATTGACAAGGCCAATGTTGCCGAAATGGTTTTTGAATGCGATTGCCCATATCATTTGCATGAAGGCGACTTTTTGCGTAAAAGAATAAGATCAAAAATTTAAAACATATTAAATATGTGTTCTTTTGCAAGTTGATTAAGCGGCCACTTTTTCAGCCAGACAAATGAACAGATTTAAAGAGCCATTTTGCGAAGGAAGAAAATGGCTTTTTGCCTTTAAAAAAAGTTTAAAAAACCTATTGACAAAGCACTTAAAAAGTGATATAATCAAAACGTAAACAAAGCGGAAAGCTTTATAGGGAGGAAAAAAATGGGAAAATACATAGTAACATTTGCAACAGTGCCAACGACAGCAGACGTTAAAAAAGTCGCAAAAGAAAACACTGCGTTTTTGGTTAAACGTCCATCAGCAGAGTTGGGCAAGCAAGAAGGTATTAAGGCAGACTCAACTTATGCTTATTGGACAACTGGCACAGCAAAAGGCAACACAGAAGTTGTTAAGGTGGTTGATCCACTTGGAAAAATTGACGGCGAGAGATCATATGAATACGCAAACCAACCAGCTGGCGTGGCTGTTGAAGTTTTCATGGATCCAGCAGCATTGTCATTAAAAGAAAAACAATTGCATCCTGTTTTTGCTAAGGAAAGCATGGTTGTCAAAAAAGACAAGACATACAAATCTACAACAAAGAAAGCAGCAATGTTTGCAACAAAAGCATCAAAAAGTGGAGATGAGTTACTTTATGTTAACTATGATGCCAGAAAAGGTGGAGTTGCAAGGTTAATTACAAGAAATATTGTTGGTGTGGCACCTTTTGGCAAGACCAACGATTTGGGAGCTGAAGACAATAATGTTCTTTCAGTTTGCGAAAATTATGTTAAAGAAGCAATGAGTGATCAAATTGAAAACCTTGAACTTATATGCTATAGCGAAGAAGATGGATATCAAACAGCACACACAGCAAAAGAAGTTGCAGAATCATTGCTTGACGTTGTGCGAAAGAATACTCCTAAAGACAGCACTAAAGAAGTTGTATCCGGTGACCAAAATGTAACAATGCTTGACCCAGCAAAACTTCCGGCAGAAGCAAAAACAGCCTATGAAAATCTTCTCACGTTGTGTGGATTAATGATTAATGCTGCGGAAAGAACAGGGAATATTCAATATGTTGAAAAAGTTGGTCAAACAATCGATGGATATCAATTAGACTTAC
>CANQRE010000064.1 GCA_947626175.1 uncultured Clostridia bacterium | reverse complement strand
AGCCGTTTGAAGATGTCACTTCGCTGACAAGCCTTAAGGCATAAGGGAACTCTTCTTCGCTTGGAATAACTGGTTCAAGCGCTCTTTCTGCAAGTGCGCCGTGGCCGATTTCTCTTCGTCCTGGGCTCTTTAAAGGTCTTGCTTCGCCTGTTGCATATGGAGGCATATTGTAATGATGAACATATCTGTTGACTTCTTCATCATCAAGACCTTCAAGCTTTTGCATGTCTGAAACAGTGCCAAGAGTGAGCGTTGTGAGAACTTGAGTTTGTCCCCTTGTGAACACAGCAGAGCCGTGAACACGTGGCAAAACTCCAACTTCTGACCAAATTGGGCGGATTTCGGTGAGTTTTCTGCCATCTGGACGAATGCCTTTGTTTAAGATTTTTGCTCTGATTTTTTCCTTTGTCATCTTGTAGATAACATCGCCAATTTGTTTTGCTGAATCTGGGAAGATTTCGGCAAAATACTGCTGAACTTTTTCGCTGACTTCGTCCTGACGATTTTGTCTTTCTGTGCGGTCAAACGTGTCAAGTGCGTGATCCAAAAGCTTGTCCGCATATTCGCGAACGGCTTTGTCAATTTCTTCAGGCACAACGTCATATTTGATTGTTGAGCAAACAGGCTTGCCTTCCTTTGCTTTGACCTTTTTGATGAATTTTACAATGTTTTTGATTTCTTCATGTGCAAACATGATGGCATCCAAAAATTCGTCTTCAGGAACTTCTTTTGCACCGCCTTCAATCATAAGCACAGCTTCATCTGTTCCGCTGACAGTGAGAAGAAGCCTTGATTGCTCTCTTTCCTGCTGAGTTGGATTCAAAACCTTTTTGTCACCGATAAGGGCAACTTGAACTGAACCTGTTGGTCCTTGGAATGGAATGTCAGAAAGCGAAAGAGCAAAGCTTGAGCCAAGCATTGCAAGTGTTTCTGGGCTGTGATCTGGGTCAACAGACAAAACTGTTGCAACAACAGACACATCATTGAAAAAGCCTTTTGGGAAAAGTGGTCGAAGCGGTCTGTCAATAAGCCTTGAAGTTAATATCGCTTTGTCAGAAGGACGACCTTCTCTCTTTTTAAATCCGCCTGGGATTTTGCCCACTGAATACATTTTTTCTTCATAATCAACTCCAAGTGGGAAGAAATCAATGCCTGGGCGTGGCTCTTTTGCCATTGTCACATTGACCATGACAACGGTTTCGCCGCATTGAACAAGGCATGAGCCATTTGATTGCTCGCAAAGTGCGCCGGTTTCAAAAATAACCTTGTCTCTGCCGATTTTTAATTCATGTTGTTTTGCGTGTTTCATTTTTTCTCCTTTCTTTTAAAATAAAGGGGGCAAAAAAACTTTGCACCCCCCTTTTTTTGTTTATTTTACGTCTCTTATGCCGAGAGATTTGATAAGCTCTCTGTAAGAAGCAATGTCCTTCTCTTTAAGGTAAAGAAGGAAGCCTTTTCGCTTTCCGACCATTTGCAAAAGTCCGCGACGTGAATGATTGTCCTTGTGATTTGTTTTCAAATGCTCAGTCAAGTGATTGATTCGTTCGGTCAAAAGAGCAACTTGAACTTGAACTGATCCTGTGTCGTTTTCAGACTGCTTGTATTGGTCGATAATCGACTTCTTTTTGCTTGTGTCCATTTTTCCTCCATTTTGTTTTTGCTTGCCTTTGACGAAGTCAAACGTCAGAGTTCTCGATTGACTGCGCCAAAAGGTGATTTCGACTTTGATATAATAACACAATAAAATTTTTTTGTCCACTATAATTTTGCATTTTTATGAAAAAAGTTGTTTCTTTTTTTCAATCATTTCATCAATTCTTTCAATATAGTCCTTCAAAAACTTTGGATTTGCTTGACGCTCTATTCTGTTTTCAAGTGAAAACACTCTTTTTGAAATCGCTCCTGCCCCAACTGCCATGATTGATGAGCATTCTTCCATGCTGTCAATGTTGAACTGGCACATAAGGTTGTCACGAGCAAATCCAACATTTTCAAGCCCGCCTAGTTGATGTTTTTGACGATATAGATAATATGGCTTGTAGCCCGCTTCCATCAGCCTTTGATGAGTTTGACTTAAGATTTTGTTAAGATTTTTTAGATTTGACAGTTTTTCGTCTTGCATAAGCGAGCCGCGCTTTAGTGAAAGAGTGTGAACTGTTATGTTGCTTGGATATAAATCAAGAAGTGTGTCCACTGTTTTTTTGACCGCGCCACCGCTTTCGCCCGGAAGACCAACAATCATGTCCATGTTCACTTCAAATCCCTTTTCAAGCGCCAAGGAATATGCTTCAAAAACGTCTTCCTTTTTATGCTGGCGGCCAATTCGCTTTAGGGTTGCATCTGAAAAAGTTTGAGGATTGATGCAAATCCTGTTCACGCCGTGTTTTTCAAGCACTTCAAGTTTTTCCCTTGTGATTGTGTCAGGTCTGCCACATTCAACAGTGAATTCATTGACTTTGAACGAAAGTTCACTCAAAAGTTCGTCAAGGCTTTTTTCATCCAAAACGGTTGGCGTGCCTCCGCCTATGTATACATTTCGCACAATAAGGGCCTTGTCAAACATAAACTGCTTAACAAGTCGAATTTCCTTTTTTAGCGCTTCAAGATATTCCGGCATTATTTTTTCAACCGCCTTCATTTCGCTTGATATAAACGAGCAATAAGCGCATCTCGTTGGGCAAACAGGAATGTTTACATAAAAATCAATCAAATGATCGTTTTTTATTATTCCATGTTGATTTTTCAAAATCTTTGAGCATAAAAGCGCCTTTTCATGCGAAATCAAAAACTCTCTTTCCAAAAACTCTGTGACAGAAAACTCATTTGTTTCATTGTTTTCAATTGCTTCCCTTGCAAGCGCTGTTGGCCTTATGCCAGTGAACGACCCCCAAGGCAACGTTTTTCCTGTTTTGGCTGAAAGAGCCTTATATAGCGCACGAAGGCAATATCTTTTTCGAAGGCTTTTTTGCTTTAAGGCGTTTCCAACAGGCTCTGGCTCTTCATATTCATAAGTTTTGTCATCTATCTTTATTGTTATATATAACTTTCCTGCAAACAAAACATCAAAAGAAACATTGGCTTCTTCACCACTTCCTTCAAAAAACGAATTGTATAAATCATTTTGTTCCTTTTCGATTTCGGATATGTTTGTTTTAAGCATCAGTTCACCCTATACGCCTTTTTTATGCCTTTGATTTGGCTTAAGATTGTGAGCACCTTTTCAATTTCGGATTTGTTTTTGACGAACACAACAATTGAAAACTCCGCATTGTCGCCCACTTCTTTTGCTTCAAAAGCACGCATTGAAATTTTTGCGTCCATCAAAGTTGATGTGATTTTGTTGACTATCCCATTTTTGTTTTCGCCAATTGCCTTAACTTCGGCAATAAAGTCAGTTTTAACTTTTTCTTCCCATTCAGCCCTTATCAGCCTTTCTTCTTCCAAAAATTTTAGATTTGGGCAGTCAACTCTGTGAATTGTCACGCCGTTTCCGTGTGAGATATAGCCAATTATGTCATCGCCCGTTACTGGGTGGCAGCAAC
>CANQRE010000063.1 GCA_947626175.1 uncultured Clostridia bacterium | reverse complement strand
TTTGCTTGATTGACATGGACGAGCTTGCAAGCATGCGAGCCGACAAAGAACAAACTTTTTCACAAAAAGTTCAAAACAGTGAAAATGAAAAGGTGAAAAATGCTTTGCTTAGGTTGCAAGCCTTTAAAACGGATTGTTTGTTTTTGGGAGCAAAGCAAGCACTTGAAAAATTGTTTTTTGAAAAAGAATATTACATTTATTTAAAATCGCAAATAGGCGAAAACGCAGTTGCCGAAACGCAAAGTTTGCTTGGCACAATTGCTGGTTTTGAAAACGACAAGGATGTGCCTGGACTTTTGACATATTTAAAAAGCCCGATATCTTTTTCAAATGCTTCAGGACAAAATGCGGTGACAATTTCAACAATTCATGCAAGCAAAGGCCTTGAATATCCAATCGTGTTTTTGATTGGAACTGGCAAAGGCATGATTCGAAACGACACTGAAAGTTTTAAGCTTGACTCAGAGTTTGGGCTTGGAACAATGGTGTATGATCAGGATGAATGGGCAAAGTGGGCTTCCTTGAAACTGGTTGCAGCAAGGACAAAATCAGTGGCCAAAGAAAGGGTTGGGGAGCTTATGGTTTTGTATGTTGCCTTGACAAGGGCAAAGTCACACCTTGTTATCACGGGTTCGCTAAGCGGAAAAGAAATTGACAGCGATGTGAAGAAAAACTTTAATGAATTTGGATCATTTTTGTCGCTTATTCTTTCAACAAATCCTGAAAAAGCAGGAGCAAAAGTTGTGCAGGTTGAAGAAATTGAGTCGCTCCCACCAAAGCCAACAAAAATTGAAACAAAATTAAATGCAACAAAATTAAAAGACAAAGTTTTCAAATATTTAAATTTTGTTTATCCATATCTTGCTGACACAAAAACAAAACAAAAAACTTCGGTCACCGAACTCAACCACTCAGGTGAAACGTTTGCCTTTTCAGGTTCTGACCAATTTGTTCAAGAAGGCAATGCTTATCACGAAGCGTTAAAAATTTTGGATTTTTCGCGCGCAAATTCTGTTGAAGAAATAATTTCACAATTAAATAATTCAAAAATTGATGAAAATTATTTAAAAATCCTTGATTTTTCATTGCTTTTGGAAGATATAAATTTAATTAAGCCATTTTTGGCAAACAAAACGCAAATAAAAAAAGAGTGGCAATTCACAATGCGTTTGCCTTTAAATGAAGGGGCAAGAATGGTTCAAGGAACTGTTGATTTGTTTTTAAAAGGCGGCAAAAATATTTTAATCGACTATAAATACACGCGAGAAAAAAATATGGATGTCCTTTTAAAAAGATATCAAAAACAGCTTGAATTATATAAAAAAGCAGTTGAAGAAAGCGAAAATATTGTTGTTGACGAAGTTTATTTAATTTCTTTAAAAAATAAAAAAATAATTAAATATTAAAAAATATTAAAAAAAATAAAAAAATCATTAAAAAATATTAGTAAATAATTTTTTCTTGTGCTATACTAAAGTGAAAAAAGGAGTTTATTATGTTTTTTTCACAACTTGCAGACATCCAAAGCGCATTTGAATCATTTTTTGTCAGTGTTTCAAGTTCAATAACTTTTAACCTTTTGTTTTTCATTGGCATTGGCATTGAATTGTTTTTGGTTGTTTTATTTTCAATTTTAAACAGATTTTCATATGAGGGCAGAACAAGAAGAGCTCTTGATTCTTTGAATAGATGGCTTTTCAAACACAAAGCCCTTGACAAGGACAACATAAAAGAGTTTAGCAATTTGATCAAAAAAGCTCCAAAAAGGCTTGTCAACAATTGGCAACAATATATTTTGTATCGTGAAAAAGCACCTTCAGAATATATGAATGCCGAAAACATTGTTGAAAAACCTTTGAGAACAAGTTCGTTTGCATCAAACCTTAAAAGTTTTGTTTACATTTCAATTGTGTGGTCGCTGATAATTTTTGTTTTTGGAATTGCTTATCAAAACCTTAGTGACACGCTGTTAAATGCAACAATGGTCATCGTTGCTTTGATCGTTCCAGTGATAAATGCAATCATTTGCACAGTTTCAGCAATAATCATGCGTGCAAGAAAAAATGTGAACCTTGATGAACTGTATCAAAACCTTCACTTGTTTGACAGATTTATTGACAATGCCTGCATTGATCTTCCACCATATATTGATTATTCACTTCTTTTCACCGCTCATGAAATTGACCGTGGAATCCCAGCCTTGCGTGAATATCTTGAAGCAAGGGCAAGAAAGGAAAAGGAAGAATTTGAAAAAATTGCGGAAGAAGATGCAATCAAATATGAAAAATATGATTTCAAAGCCCTTGGCATTGATGGACAAAACATTCTTGAAAGGGCGATGAAGGAGTCGGAATCTTACATCACCAAGCGTGATAAAACAATGGCTCAAATTGCACAAATCGAAGCATCGCTTGAAAGCCTTAAACGCAATTTTGAAAACATTCAAAAAGACTTCCAAAAGAAGATGCAAGTTTACAAGGAAAACATTGACAGACTTCGTCAACAACAAGAAGAAACAACAAACCGAATTGAAAGCAACTTTTTGCGTAAGCAACAAGCTCAAGAAATCACAAAGCAAGAAAAAGAACAAGCAGATTTTGAACAACAACAACGCAGATATATGGTTGAAAAAAGCGAGTATGAGGACGTTATAAAATCGCTTCACGAAGAGATGAATGGCGGCAGGGCTGAAGTTGAAAAAGCCATGATGAGCGAATATGAATCCTTTTATTCAAAATTATACAACACTGCAGTTGATGAAGCTGAAGCAAGAGTAAAAACAAAGCTCGGCGATTTGACAAATGCAAATCAAACCATGGAAGAAGCTTTAACAATGAAGGAATCACAACTTAAACGTGTTGTGGATGAAAACGAAACCTTGAAACGTAAGCTTGGGATTGAAACATCTCAAATCGAAGAAGAAAGTGCGCAATATCTTCCTTTGGCAAACGAACAACAGGATGAGCAGCCAGCTCAAACACTTGTAAACCCTCAAGACATCGCCCAAGCGGTTAAGGAAAAATCGGAGCAGGTCAGCCAAATCAAAGCCGACATTTCAGCTGCTCAGCCTCAGATAAATCAAGTTTTTGAAGAAACTCACATTGCTGAGCCTGAACAAACTCCTGAGACAGAACCTGAACAAACTCCTGCAGAGCCTGTGGCATCTAAAGCAGAACAAGTTGAAAACAATGAGCAGCCTGTTGCGGAAGAAGATGCTGCTGTAAATCAAGCTCCTGAAACCGAAGGAACTTTGGTGGAAGAATATCAGCCGCAAAACTATGAAGTTGAAGCTTATGAGCCACTTACAAGCGAAGAGCCTGAGCCAGAAGCCAAAGTTGAAGAAATAGAACATAATCAACCAGAAACTCAAAGCGAAGAAACTGCTGAAACAGAAAACACTGATCAAGAAGAAGATGACGAAGATTATGACAATGTTTTGAATGAGAATGATTTTGATTTTGGAGCATTGCAAATGATTGAAAATCAGCAGCCAGCACAGGTGGTTGAAGAAAACCCTGCTCAGCCAAATGCTGAAGAAAATTCTA
>CANQRE010000062.1 GCA_947626175.1 uncultured Clostridia bacterium | reverse complement strand
CATGCTTGACAACGCAAAAAACAACTTCATTTTGTGTGCATTTTTGGCAAACAACACTCTAGGCCTTAGCTATGCCGACATAACAACGGGGCTGTTTGAAGTTGAATATTTGACAAACGATCTTGAAAAAGGCTTTTCTGACACTCTTTTCAGGCTTAATCCAAGCGAAATCATTGGCAATAGCGAAGCAAAACAAATGTATCAGTCGCTTGCTTTGCAAAATCTTGGATTGTTTCCAAAAATGCTTGAATATTATGACTGGGCGTTTAGGAATGAACGCTGCGATGAAAATCTTAAAAAGCAATTTGGCGAAAATTATCAAAAGGTTTATGAGCTAGATGGCAAAAAGTCTGCAATAATCAGCAGCGGCTCGCTGATTGAATATTTGTCCGAAACTCAAAAAAGGCAAATTCAAAGCATAAAAAAGCTCAAACTTGTTCACAGCAATGATTATATGCAGCTTGACGCCACAGCAAGGCGAAATTTGGAACTTGTTGAAACAATCCGTGACCGAAAGCGTTATGGCTCGCTTTTGTGGCTTTTGGACAACACAAAAACAAGCATGGGCGCAAGAAAAATGCGATATATTTTTGATCATCCATTGCAAGATCCTGAAAAAATAAATGCTCGTTTGGACATGGTTCAAACTTTGTTTTCAAAGGCTGTTATAAGGGAAGAATGCACAAAAATTCTTTCGCAAATTGGCGACATTGAGCGTGCTGCTGGCAAAATTGCCTATGGCTCAATAACTCCAAAGGAGCTGTTGTCGCTGAAAAATTCGCTTAAATATGTTCCGGACCTTAAAAAGGTGCTGGGCGGGGCAAGCGAACTAAATAGCATAAATGAAAATATTTGTGGGTTTGAAGAAACTTATGATCTTTTGTCGCGGGCGATAAGTGAAGATGCTCCATATCTTTTGCGTGATGGCGGCTACATAAAAACAGGCTTCCACACCGAACTTGACGAGCTAAGAAACATCAAAACACAAGCAAAAAAGTGGATTGACCAGCTTGAGGAAGAAGAAAGGCAAAAAACAGGCATAAAAAGCTTGAAAATCATTTCAAATCGCGTGTATGGCTATTATATTGAAGTCAACAAAAAGGAGCTTGACAGAGTTCCTTTGCATTACAAACGCAAGCAAACAGTTGCAAACACTGAAAGGTTTTTGACGGAAGACCTTAAGATGATTGAAAACAAAATAAATGGTGCAGACGAGCAAGCAATCAAGCTTGAAAGCATAATTTATGACCAACTTAAAACTTTTCTTCAATCGCTGGTTGAACAGCTTCTTTCAACTGCCGATGCAATTGGAAACATTGATGCACTTTCTTCGCTAGCCACTATTGCAGTGAAAAATGGCTATGTAAGGCCGCAAATTTCATCATCAATCAAAGAGATTTCAATCATTGGCGGCCGTCATCCTGTTGTCGAAGCGTTTATGAAGGAAGGCACGTTTATTGCAAACGACACCTTTTTATCATCGCCAGATGATCAAATCATGGTCATAACTGGGCCAAACATGGCTGGCAAAAGCACATATATGAGACAAGTGGCTTTGATCACATTTATGGCGCATATTGGCAGTTTTGTGCCGGCAAAGGAAGCAAAAATTGCAATTGTTGACCGAATTTTCACCCGCGTTGGGGCAAGTGATGATTTGGCGTTTGGACAAAGCACATTCATGGTTGAAATGAGCGAAGTTGCCTCAATTCTTGCCAATGCAACGCCTTCAAGCCTTGTTGTGCTGGACGAAATTGGCCGCGGGACAAGCACGTTTGATGGCCTAAGCATTGCGTGGGCTGTTGTGGAATATTTGGCAAAAAATTTGCCTGCAAAAACGTTGTTTGCAACTCATTATCATGAGTTAACTGAACTTGAAGGGGTTTTAAAGGGCGTGAAAAACTACAAAGTCCTTGTCAAAGAAATTGATGATGACGTTGTTTTCTTGCGAAAAATTGTTCGTGGCGGCGCAAACAAAAGTTTTGGCGTGGAAGTTGCACGTTTGGCGGGACTGCCTGATTGCGTTTTGCAAAGAGCAAAACAAATTTCAAATGGTCTTGAACAAAAAAATCAAAAGCTTGATGTTTTGTCAATAAAGTCAAACCCTCTTCCAAAAGTTGAAAACAAAGTTAAGGATGAAATATATCGCATAATCAAGGATATTGATCCAAACAGGCTTTCGCCAATGGGGGCGTTTGAGATTTTGGTGGATTTGTCAAACAAAACAAAGGAGAGTTAAATGAAAATAAAACTTCTTGACAGCACTGTGTTCAATCGAATTGCGGCAGGCGAAGTTGTGGACAAGCCAGCTTCAATCATAAAGGAGCTTGTTGAAAACAGCATCGATGCCAAAGCCAGTGTGATAAGCATTGAAATTGAAGATGGCGGAAAAAAGAAAATTGTTGTTTCGGACAATGGGGTTGGAATTGAAAAGGACGATCTTTCGAATGCCTTTATGCCGCATGCAACAAGCAAAATTTCTTCAATTGCCGATCTTGACACAATCAAAACATTGGGATTTAGGGGTGAGGCCCTTGCTTCGATTGCATCTGTTTGCCACATATATGCTTCATCAAAAACAAAGGATGAAGATGTTGGCCACAGCATAAGGGTTGACGGGGGATTGTTTAGCGAAATCAAACAAGTTGCCCGCAATCAAGGAACAACAATTGAAGCCACCGATTTGTTTTATAATGCTCCTGTCAGAGCAAAATTCTTAAGGCGAAGCAAGATCGAAGAAAGTGACATAACTCATCTTGTTGAAAAATTTATGCTTGCTCATCCTGAAATCAGCTTCTTGTATGTTGTTGATGGAAAGCAAGTGTATAACACAATATCTTCCGAGTTGTCTGACATAATATACACAATATATGGAAAAGAGATTTATGACAATCTCATCAAAGTTGAAAGTGAAAATGACGGAATGAAAATTTCAGGATTTATTGTTTCGCCAAAATTTTCAAAAAACAATCGCACAAATCAAACGCTTTTTGTCAATGGCAGATATGTTGAAAACTATCTCATTTCATCTGCTGTTCAAGGTTCATTTGAGCCGTTTTTGATGAAAGGCCGATTTCCTTTGTATGTGCTTGGACTTTCACTTCCACCTGAAAGCGTGGATGTGAACATTCATCCAACAAAAAGGGAAGTCAAGTTTGAAAATCCAAATCATGTTTTTGGATTTGTTCGCCGAGCTGTTGATGAAGCGCTTGCTTTGGCAAATCATATTGCTTCGTCTGACCTTGTGATGCCAATCATAGATGACAAAATTGAAGCTGACATGCGAACAAATGAAAATCCACAATCGCTTTCGCATATTCCTGTTGCCGACATTGAGCCGCTCAAAAAAACCGAAGGCAAAAGTTATCGCGACATTGATGGTGACAAAAAAATTGATTGGCCGGAAAAGGAAGCTGAAATTTCCACAAAAAAAGTAAAGCAGCCAATGCCTGACTTTGCAAACATTGTTGTGGAAAAAGATGTTCCAATCAACAAAAAGGGCGGAAGAATTTTCTTTGATCAAACAAGTGCTTCGCACGCTCAAGAAATTGAGTCAAACAGCGATTTCAAATCAAACTTCCTTTCAGCTTCGGTCAAAGATGAAATGAAAATTTTGGGAACGCTTTTTGCAACTTACATTGTTGTGGAATATGACGACAAGGCATATTTTATCGATCAACACGCAGCACATGAGCGAACGCTATATGACAAACTCTGCAAGCAAGTTGAAAGTTCAAGTGTGCTTCGTCAGCCGCTTCTCATTCCATATTCAATCAAGGCTTCAAACAAGGAAAAAATCAAACTTTTGCAATC
>CANQRE010000061.1 GCA_947626175.1 uncultured Clostridia bacterium | reverse complement strand
TGCTCCTCTTTCAAAAAATGACAAGCATTTTTTGAAGCGCAAGATTTCATCTTGCAGTAAAATTTAAAAAATTTACGTGCAAAATTAAAATTATGCGGATGTGGCGAAATTGGCAGACGCGCAGGATTTAAGACAAGCTTTGGCGAACTTGCTTGCAAGTGTGAGCAAAGCGATGTCGCATCGCAAGGGCGATCAAGCGGCAGCTTAAATTGCAGAGCAATTTGAAAACTTGCAAAAGTTTTCACAGCCCGAAGCGATATGTTCCCACAGGAACCGGCCTTTGGGCAAAAACAATGATAAAATGACATGCGGATGTGGCGAAATTGGCAGACGCGCAGGATTTAGGTTCCTGTGGGCAACCGTGCAGGTTCGATTCCTGTCATCCGCACCATAAAGCCCTTTTGTGGGCTTTTTTTAATTAAAAATATGATTTTTTTATTAAAAATGCTTTAATTATTGATTATTATCGGTTTTTTGGCCTGTATTTTCATAGCTTTTTGGCTTTTTTGTTGATTTCTTTGTATTTTTTTACGATTTTTGTTCATTTTCTTGATTATTTTGATTGTTTTGCGTTCTTTTTGATAATTCTGACCATTTTATCAGCCCTAAAACACAGAAGATTAAATATATCACATAATTAAGCGAGGTTGGCAGATAGCTCAAATCACCTTTTATGACCAAAACACCCCATAGGCCAAGGGTTATCAGATAACAAATCATTTGAAAAACAAAATTAAATTTGACTCTTTTTATTTTTAAATAGCAATTTATGCAGTCAAAACCGAAAATAAGCACGCTAAAAATCAAATTTTGTGTGTTAAATAAATCAAAAACAAAAAACATTATTGTGCTGCCCGCCAAACTTATTGAAATCAAAACAAGCCATTCTTTCCAGCTTATGTTGTTCCTTACTTCAAGCTGATTGCTATATCGGTGTTTAAGCCAAGTGTAAATGCTGAATATGTATGTTGGCAAAGTCAGCACCCCCACGCTTACAATTTCGCCATAAAATTTGTTTTGAATTGCAAGGACAAGATAAAAAGCAAGTTGCGAAATTCCAACAACATTTCCAATCACACTGCCCTGACTTAGCAAAAATATTGTCAAAACGCCCAAAAGTGAATTGACAATCACTATCCAAGATGATTTAAAAATTATGCCAACAGCAATAATTGCCGCAATGGAAAGCACAAACGACGCAAAGTGAATGATTTTTTGCTTCATAGCCATGATTATATCAGTTTTTTCTCTTTTGTTAAAGCAATTTTGCTCTTTTTCACTCTTGACGAACACAGTTAAACATGATATAATTGTTTTTGAATGGAGGGAACATGAAAAAATCCACAAAAACATCTATAATCGCCGGCGCTCTTGTTGTTGCAACTTGCATTGGAGCAACTCTTTTGGTGGGCTGCGGTGAAGAAGAAAAATTTGACCCATATTCAAACATGTCGCCAGTTTCTTATGCTGAACTTTCACAATATATTTCAAAGTGCGACACAAATTTCCCAAGCATTCAAATTACATATGACAAAACCGAAGGACAAATCTACAAGCGTTACACCTTGCAGAAAAAAGTTATAAATAACAAAAATTACGCTCATTTTGTGATCGATGCAAATCAAATTTCTGCAGATGCATCAAATCCAACCATTTTGCACATCCAGGGCGACACGTATTTGTATGACAACAAGCTTTACATAGACAACGGCTCTGAAAAATATTGGGTTGAATATGATGGAAACGGAACTTATGCCACAGTTGTGGACACAAAGCTCAGTGAATCTCAACTTTTGAACAAATATCTTTATACCGCTTTGAATGAAATGTCTTCCACACCTGTTTCAAGTTTTGCATTAAATCAAACATTTGAAAAAATTTGGCGTAATTCAATCTTTTACACTTACAAAAACGAAAACGATGTTTATTACAAAGTTGATTGCAACGACCCTAACACAAACACTCACACTGAATACAAAATTGCATTTAACAACTGGGCAATAACAGAATATGAAACATTTTCACAAACAACAAAGGACAGCCACACAACTGAACTTAGAGTAAAATATCAACAACTGACCGATTCAATTGAGCCGCCAAATGCTGCCGATTGGCCAAAAAAGGTGTAAAAAAACAGCGTTAAGCTGTTTTTTCATTGCGTTTTTCGCTTTTTACTTCTTGTTTGTATTTGCAACCAAGGTCAAGCATGCCTCTTGAAAGAATTGGCGAAATGATAAGCCAAATGGCTGCAAGTGCGATAAGCACATAAATTGCAATTGCCCAACCATTTCGATATCCCATGCAAATCCAGCCAACAAGGTTGAAATTAAAAATTCCAACAAGTCCCCAATTTAATGCTCCCAAAAGTGTGAGAACATAAGCGATATAATTTGCAATAATCATCTTTCCCTCCTTGGCATTAGGATGTGAAGATTTTTAAAAAATATCAAAAAAAAATAGCCTTTCGGCTATTATTGAAGTCGCACAGTGTTGTTTCTTTTGATATATTCGTGGCTTTCAATCTCAAACAAGTTGCATTGTTCATAAATATTTCTTGGAACTTCAACACTTCTGATATGTGCGTTTGAAAACGCCGATGGATCAGCTTTTTGCAAATTTTCAAGGGCAATTTTGCTGATATAGCATCCTGAAAAACAATAAGCAGGAGCTTTTTTTAGTTTTGGCATATGCAAAACGTTGGCATTTGGCAAAGCCGCATGCATATTGCACCTGGTTTCAAAAAATGCACTTTCGCCAATTTCTTCCACATTTAAAAACGCCTGAGCAACGCACACATCGTCTGCCAAAGCAAAAGCTTCCGTTCCAATTTTTTGCAAATTTATCGCTGAGCCAAAATAAAACTTGCCACAATTTCTTTCTTTAAAACTTCCGTCCGCAAATTCAACAACATTTTTGTCAAAAACAGCAATATCAAAATTGTTTTTAGAAATTTCATCCAAAAGCTCTGCTGTTACAACTTCAGTTGAAATTCCGCACACAATTTGATCTTTGCCAGTTTTCGTTTGCATTGTTTTAAAAAAATATTCCTTTTTGGCTTGCATGTTTTTCCCCTTATGAAGGACATAATAACATTTCCGCCCCAAAAAGTCAATACAAAAAATCAAGTGTTGTCGCTGTTTATAAACTCATTCACACCTTTTTCAAATTGCGTTTTGCTTTCAGGGTCAAGCTTGAACAAAAGCCCAAAAAGTTGGCCAACATGCAATTTTTCTTCCTTTGAAATGTCTTGAATTGTTTTTTGCGCCGACAAATTGTCAGTTTCATGCAAATGTTTTTCATATTGAATGATTGCTTCAAGCTCACCAATAATATCTTCCCTGCAATTTTGTGCGGTCAAAAACATATTGGAAAAGTTTGATGAATCAAAAACATTAAATATTCTTCTCATTTTTCTCCTTAAGGCGACAATTTTGTTATCATAACAGTGACCATCGCACTTGCAAAATATGAGTTTGTGCTTGTTTTTGTTATGTCACATCCATACAAATATATTGGCGTTTTTCCCAAGTTTACAAGTTCATAAGGCTTGGAGATGTCGTCCACCACAAAAGCGCCAATTCCTGTCATTGTTCTTGGAACATCTGTGTCGCACCAAGTGTTTGCGGCAGCAAAAATTTGCTCGCTTCCTTCCGCTTTAAATCCAACCGCGGCAAAATCGGTTGCCGCACTGAAAGAACCCGCTTGTTTTTGAACATAGGCGTTTGTGGTGAAAATTATGCTATACACCCCTGTTGAAGTGAAAGAAATTGTGTTTTGATTGCTGTCAACTGTGACAATTTGCCCAAAATCTGTTTCAAAACGCATAAGCGGCAATCTTCCGCCTGCATCAATTTGCTTGCCTTGAATTGGAAAAACTGGCGGGTTGTCATTGTAAGAAGCAATAAAAGCAGTCCTCACCCTTTCTGGTCCTGGAGGACCTTGTGGACCTCTTTCGCCAGCTGGACCTTCTGGCCCCTGTGGTCCTCTTTCGCCCGGAGGACCTTCTGGACCTTGCGGACCAATTTCACCAGCCGGGCCAACAT
>CANQRE010000060.1 GCA_947626175.1 uncultured Clostridia bacterium | reverse complement strand
GGAATGTAGCAAGTTCCTTCCTGTCCATTTGAAAACTTAACTCTGGCAATTTTGCGAAGAGCTGAGTTAGGTTTTTTAGGAGTTGCAGTTCTAACTGAAAGGCAAACTCCCCTTTTTTGTGGGCACTCGTCAAGAAGAGGTGCTTTTGATTTTTTGTCAAAAGTTTTCCTACCTTGTCTAACGAGCTGGTTGATTGTAGGCATTGACTTTCCTCCTTGTTTAGATTTGTCTAGGCACAAAGGCCCTAATTTCTTTTTGATTAAACATGAACAACACAATCACATCATTTTTGTGACTTTGGCAAAACAATTTGCCAAATCAGTGAAAAGGCTGGATTTGCCTCCACTTGTCGTTTGTTTATGCTTTAAAAAAGCAGTCTTCGACAACAAGACCTAAATAAGATATCATATAAAAAAGGAAAAGTCAAGAAAAAATAAAGGCCTTTATAAAAAAACCGATATCGTTTTATACATTCCTAGCCGTGTTTGTGCTCATTTGCCCAAGCTTGCATATCAAAATCGTCCGCAAAATCCCCCACGGCCATCGCAAATCTAAGCTGTGGAAAAGGAGAATATTGTGAAATATAGCACCATAAAGATGAATCAAAATCTTCTGAAAAGATTGTATAAACAGAAAAAATACGTTTTTGAGTTCCTGTCACAACACATACAGATTTGATGTTGTTAGAACTATCATTTGCTAGCCCATAAATATTATTTAAAGCAATAGTTGAATTTTCTGCGAACAGGCAATTTGAAATGGTCACTTTTGGAGCTTTGCCATAAGAAGAAAAGTCTGTGCTGCTACCAGGATCTATTACATCATGGATATCATCTTGAAAAAAGTATGCTCCCCCGGAGAAAGTTGACACAAACTGACATTCTTCACAAACAATAGTCATCTCATCCGTTGTCGAGTCCAGCGAATCTCTGGTCAATGGAGTAGAGCCGCTATCAAACAAAAATTGAAACTGTGCTTCGATATACACTTGTTTCATAGTCACAAACGAAATGCCTGAAGCAATTCCTTTAAAACCTTCCAACAGCAATGTAACATTGGTCATGTTTAACGCACTTTCAGGTCCTGAGCCACCAATTAACAGTCTGGAATACGCACTAGAAACATATGACGTAAAACCACAAACAAAAGCATTTTCCATTGTCAATGTTCCATTTAAATTGTTACACAATGAGTTATAATCAACATCGGAAGATGAAATTAGAGAATTACATCTAAAATTCAAAAGTTTACATTCCCCAACAACATTTTTAACCAAAAAATACAATCCTTCTATCTTTACATTTTTGATTGTGCAGTCTCCAACATCACCAAACAACACACCTTTGGAGTAAATAACGTGATTTTGCCCATCAAAAAGGCTTTGAAACGGACAACGTTCCGTCCCTATTAAGGTTTCAATTTGGCTTGTTAATGGAGAAACCGTCATTGCAGGAAGTGACACGTCATTTTCAAGCAACAACCGTCCATTTCGGATCCCAACCTGCACTGTCTATTCGATTGTTATAATTAAATAAAAGTGAGAAGCCAAGAGAGGATTTGATATGAAAAATCATCTCATCCTCGCTTTCCCCCGATTCCATCCAAATGTTTGGATTTGATTGGTCAGTGGAAACCAAGTCGGTAAGAAATATTGCCTCTAAAAGATCAATCCACTGTTCATCTGACCTATTTCCAGCATTGTCTTCAGCGTAAAAATAATATTTCCCTTTAGCATTCGATGTGTTTATGGTTATGGGATTTGACACTTTGGAATAAGAGCTTTCACCTGGACGTTGCATATAAAGCCCCTTCACACCTGAGCCAGAATCTGTTGCCGTGACAGTGAAATCTGTAACCGTTGTTTCCCCAAAAACAGCACCAGAGCAATCAAGTTCTGGAGAAGTTCCATCAACGTTTTGGGAAATTTTGCTTAAATTCAAATGTAGAGCAGGACGAACTGCACAAGAATAATATGTGTCATTGATATAATTCCTGTTGTCAAACGATGAATCCGTCCAAGCAGAATCATAATTTGCTTCCATGCCATGTCCTGACCGTAACCACGTATAAGAGTATACCTTTGTAGAAAAATTTTTATTGTTTTCCAGCGACCCAATATTTGTATCAAATGAACTTTTACGCGTGTTATATTTTTGAGATATAGACGTGTTCCAAATGCCCACCGCCCCGGTGTCGTTACATCCTATTTCAGTTAAACTAGGAAGCCAAAGTTTATCGTTTTTCCATATATCATTGTAATTTTTATGAGCGTAATTATAATCAGAAGAATAAAAACCTTCGTCTGAAACATTCGGCGACCAATTTTCGTTTGGGTAATTATATATAGCTCCTGTTTGTGTTATTGCGGATTGTCCAATTTCTTGCCATGATAATTCTGATGGAGTAATTATAAACTCGGCTAGTTCTCCTATCGTGAATAAAGCAAAAACACTATCAGCGGACGAACTTAAATTTATTGTTTTTTGATAGTTGATGGCATATACTCCGCCATTGTTTAATGTTACCGCACGAATATAAGAAGTTCCATACATGGCAGCCGGATAAACTGCTGACACGTTTTGATAACCCCAATCCGCAGACCAATCAGAATAAAGTCCGTACTTGCCAGTATCTGGATTTTTAACAAAGCCATAATATAAGCCCTCATCCGCATTGTTGGTGCGTGATTGAAAAGCATCCTGTTCATTATTAGTTAGCCATATTGTTAATACAACATTGTCGGATTTGTCTTTTGATAGATATGTGGGAGTCCAATCAAGCCCGCCAAAACGAACGATAATATCGTTTCCTGCTTTTTTCCCACCGGTCGTGAAAGCACGCATTTCTGCTGCTGTTATATTGTCGTCTGTTGCAGTTTTAGAAAGTTTGCTTGAAAGATATGAAAGATTGCCCGGCAATGTGATGCTATCATCACCTGAAACTTGTTTAACAAGTTTTAAAGTGTTGTCATAATTAAAAAGATTTCCATCCCAAATTTCACCTATTGTGATAGAACTGTTGTCCTCAATGCTGTTAAACGCATCCGTTGAATTTGTGCTTGGCGAAAAATAACTTGGAAAAAAAGCCAAACCTGAAACAAAAACAAAACATAACGACAGTATGTAAACAAAAGTGAAAGATTTGAAAAACTTTCTTTCAGCAGATGATGCAAAATTTTTGCTTAAAAAACTTTTTTGCTTTTTTGCTGAAAAATGTGAATAACTTTTGTTTAGGCGGTCAGATCGCCCCCCCCCCTGCGTGACATTATGTTACCTATTCTCCTTGTTTTTTTGCAAACAAAACAACTTTGTTTGCAAATTTAATATACCACAATAATGCAAAAAACAAAACTAAAAACGCGCTCTTTTTTAAAAAGAAAATTTTTAGTCTCCAATCATATTGTGAAGTTCTTGCTCGCTTATGATTGCAACGCCCAAAGCCTTTGCCCTGTCAAATTTTGAGCCAGGATCCTGCCCAAGCAACAAAAAGTCTGTTTTTGGCGAAACTGAACTTGCAACTTCGCCGCCGTGGGCAATGATATATTCGCTCATTTGATTTCTTGAAACCGACAGCATTCCTGTGATTACAAATTTTTTGTGAGCAATTGGCGATGAAAAATCTCTTGCCGGCGGATTTTTTAAAACAACGCCAACTCCAAGCAATTTTTCAATTTCTTGCAAGTTTTCTTTGTCTCTGAAAAAATCAATCACATTTCTTGCAATGATTGGGCCAACGTCCTTAACGGAAAGAACTTCACGATATTTTGCCTTTTCAATTGCCTGCAAACTGCCAAATTTGTTTGCAATATCTCTTGCAGTTTTGATTCCAACTTCGCCAATGCCAAGGGCATACAAAAATCTGAAAAGTTCAACATTTTTGCTTTTTTCGATTGATTGAGAAAGGTTTTTTGCCTTTTTGTCCTTAAATTTTTCAAGAGTGAGAAAATCTTCATGCGACAAAAGATATAAATCGGATGGATGATGAACATGCAAAATTGAAATCAGCACTTTGATTGTTTTTTCACTTAAGCCATCAATATTCATTGCGTCCCGCGAAGCAAAATG
>CANQRE010000059.1 GCA_947626175.1 uncultured Clostridia bacterium | reverse complement strand
ACTTCAACAGCATATTTGCAATGGCTTAAGCCAATCAATGATGCAATTTATAAATTTGTGTAAAAGGATTGATAAATTGCATCATTGATTGGCTTAAGCCATTGCAAATATGCTGTTGAAGTGATGTTGCATGGATCAACGTGAAATGCCGCCGAACAAGGGATGTTAAGTTCTCGGCAAATTTTTGCGGCCTTGATTCCAAGTTTCCATGGCATATAAATGTGAACTATGTCGCTTCCAACAATTGCACTTCGAAGGACTTCTTCATCAGGTTTTGCCAAACGAAAACCTTCCAAATTGAAAACTGCATCAATCGGCTTTCCAAAAGAGCGTTTTTCAAGTCCATATTTTGTTCGGCCTTGATCGTCAATTGTGACAACCCTAACGGTATGGCCACGTTTTCTGAGCATTTCAGTAAATCTTCTGGCAGAAATGCCGGTGCCGTTGTTTTCGTCAAAATAACAATCGGTAACAAAAGTGATAATCATGCTAACTCCTGATTTTTTAACATAATATCACAAAATGAAAAAATTTGAAAACGTTTTACGACAAATTTCACCATCTGCCGCCGCCACCACCGCCAAAGCCTCCGCCGGCATGGCCTCCGCCGCCAAAATGACCGCCGCCAAAGTGATGACCACCAGCTGAAATTGAACTTCCTGATGAGCGTGGAATTGAAATGACAATGCACCTGTCAAGTCGCGACAAAGATGAAACAATTCGCGTGGCAATAATCGCGTTGACAATGCTTGGATTTGAGCAAGCATACCATGAAGGGCAGGCAAGTTCCACTGTTTTGAATTTGTCAATCCACACTCCGCTCACGCCAAGCACATAGGCATAAGGCAAAATGTCAAAAAACATTTGTGGATTTTCTTTTGCAAGCACTTCAATGCGGCTTTGCTCGGTTGTGACAATAAATTTTCTTAGGCCATGAATTTTTCCAAGCGAATGATTTTCGTCTTCGACCATATCATTAAACAAAAAGCTAAAAGCAATGATTGGCAACAAAATGATTGGCACAAGCAAAACTGAAAGGGTGGAAAGGTTGTATGTTTCAAAAAGCGCCACCGAGCAAAAAATCCACACTCCTGCCACAATCAAACTGCCCAAAAAGATGCAAAAACCGCATGAAAACTTTGACATTGCCAGTTGTTTTTCTTTTGCGAGCAAAATCATTTCAAGGCCAAGGAACATGCAAGTGCCAAGGCATAATATTGGAAGGAACTGGGCAAGCGAATCAAACCCAATGTTTTTTGCAACAAAGAAAACATTTAAAGCAAACAAAATTGAAGCAATCACCAAAAACAGATGTTTGAAAGTTGTCACATTTGAAGAAAAGAATTTTTTGTTTTGAGCTTTCACCTCATTTTTTGCTCTCACAAATGCAAGCCCAACTTTTTCGGAAGGGGTGGAAATGTCAAAAAGTGGCTGGTCGGCAAACATTGCCTTGAAAATGTTTTGCTCATAGTTTTTGAATTTGTCGTCACAATCTTTAAGTTTGACAACTGTGACTTTTTCTTCTTCCTCAACAATTTTCACATATCCCTTGCTTGCCCAATAAACAATCAAACTGCTAAGTTCTCCTGTTTCAATCGCTCTGTCAACAATGTATCCAGCATCTGCAGGGGTGATGCCATCTGGCGCGGAAAATTCAACGATTGGAACAATTTTTTTCTTGTTGTTTTTGACTATGAACAAAATTGCGGCAATTCCAAGGAAAACGATTGAAATGATTGCAATCAAAAAGTCAACAACATTTGTTTGCACTGGTGGAAAGGAAAAATAGCCTTCTTCCAGCACAACTCTTGCTGTGAGTGGTGAAAATGGCTGCAAAACAAAAGGGCAGGAAAATGAAACATGTGAGTTTGTGATCTGCTGCTCAATTTGAGCTTGCGAAGCAAGTTGAACATAAAAATATATTGGCCTGTCGGAGATTTGTTTTTCAAAATCAATGTCAACTGAAAAGTTTTCAATTGTTGTGTCCCAGCCATCGCCAATCAAATTGTAATAAAACTGGTCAAAGTCGCCAACCATGTCATTTCCAAGGCTTAAGGTGTAAGCAAAATCGTAGGTTTCATATTCATCTGCAAGCGAATAAGGCGATCCCAGCATTATGACCATGTTGCCGTTTTCTTTTGAATAATAAAATTTGTGAGAATAACTTTTGATGTTTGAAATTTGATAGACATATCTTCGATCATAATTTTTGTCGCCATTTTCAAATGAAACGTTGCTGCTTAGGGGAATGTAGCGATAAATTCCATGGCTTTCTTTGTCAAAGTGAACTGAAATTGTTTCTCGAATATCAATTGATCCGTTTTCTTTGACGAAAGCCGAAACATGATATGAGTTAACAGCATAATCGTTTGATCTTGTTCGCGGAAAGTTATACAAACAAAAAAACAAAATCAAGGCAGCAATCACAACCCCGATCAAAAGAAAGTAAGGAACAACTGTTCTGATTCCTTTTTTGTTCATAACTTTATTTTACTATATTTTATGTAAAAAAGTCTAATTTTTTTTGAGAAAAACTTAACATTATTTTCTTTTGTGTGCTATACTTTTTGTATGTGGCAAATTGAGTGGACAACAACTTATATAATTTCGCAAATATTTGTGATTTTTGCGATGATAGCGCTTGCAATAACTTATTTCATTAAAAGCGAAAAATGGATTTTGCTTTTCAATTGTGCAAGTTCTTTTTTCTTTGCTGTTCAATATTTTTTAATTGGCGCTTATGCCGGCACTCTGATAAATTTGGTTTCGATCATCAGGGGAATTTGGCTGTATGCGGATGCTTTGTCACATAAAAAACACGACCTTTACACATTTTTTGCAAGCTCAATTTTGTGCCTTGCGGTTGGAGTGCTGACAAACACCGTTTGGTGGGATGTTATTGCGGTTGCTGCCGGACTTTTGCTTAACTATGCCCTTTGGGACGGCAGAGTCACCGTGTATCGATGGCTTGGCGTTGCAATAAATATTTGTTGGATTGCCTACAACGCACTTGCCCAAACACTTTTGGGGCTTGTTTGTGAATCAGCAATGTTTTTTGTTCAAGTTGGCGGCGTTTTTGCTCTTTATTTTGGAAAGCATAAAGTTGTTGACAAAAAATGCATTAAAGAGAATCTTTGACAAGAGATAGGTCAATTTTGCTCGAAAATTTTGGCACAAAGCATTCGCTTGCACTGTCAAAATCTTGCACAAATGCGTTTGAAAAACCAAGCGCTTTGGCTTTTGACACAACAAGTTTGTATTCAATTGGCCTAAGTTTTCGGTCAATTGGTGGCAAAGCTTTGTAACAAGGAAAATATTGGCTCATAAGGCTGACAATTGTTTTGTTGCCAAGGTTATCACAAATCCATTGCAAAATTTTCAAACTGTCACTTGCAAAAGATGGCAAAATCATGTGGCGAATGATGAGCCCTTTTTTCATAACTCCATTTTCAATTATGTCAATTGGCTGATTTTTTCGCATTTGCAAAATTGCTTTTGTGGCAATCGAAAAATAATTTGGGGCTTTTGAGTAGGCAAGCGCAAGCTGATCTGAAAAGTATTTTAGGTCGGGCAAAAATATGTCCACATAAGGGGCAACAAGCTTTATTGTTTGTTCATCTTCAAACCCACAGCTGTTCCACACGATTGGAATTTTGGGCCTGTAAATTTTTAAGGCGGCAATAATTTCATTTGTGTAATGAGAAGGGGTGACAAGGTTTATGTTTTCAACCCCACTTTCTTCCAAAGTTTTGAATATTTGTGTCAATTTTTTTATTGAAATTTCTTCGCCCAAACCTTCGTGGCTGATTTGATAGTTTTGGCAAAAACAGCATTTAAGCGAGCAGTGTGAAAAAAAGATTGCGCCGCTTCCGTTTTTGCCGCTTATGATTGGCTCTTCCCATTGGTGACGCATAACGCACGCCACTTTCAATTTTTTTGCCCCGCAAAATCCACCAGTTTTTGAGCGATCGGTGTTGCATTTTCTTGGGCATAAATTGCATAACATGAGCCTATTGTAATATAAAATCACAAAAAATCCAACAAAAATTCAAATGCGTTTGTTTGTGCAAGTTTCGAGCGGAAGCGAGACCTGGAACAGGGTTCGGCTCACGGAAGGGAGCAGCAAATCAAAGATTTGCAAAGCCCATGGCAATAAAAAAACA
>CANQRE010000058.1 GCA_947626175.1 uncultured Clostridia bacterium | reverse complement strand
GAAAACACTTGTTTGCTCCTCTCCCCAAAAGTGGCAAGCACTTTCGGGGGACCCCCATAATGCTAACCGCTGTTCGGCCGGTTTCCCGTCCCAATCTCCTTCCACTGAAGGGGCGGAGTTAACATACCCTCGAGCAAATTCATAAAGAATTTCTCTCGGTTGTGCGGTCGGGCAAAGCCCTTCCTTCAACGTTAACTTCGCGATTTATAGCGGGGACAACTAGAATTTTAAACATGGGTTTAAAGAAGCGATTGCGGCAGCAATCCGTTAACCGAGCTATATTTGCGACGATGTCGGGCAAAGTCTTTTCTCCCAAGAAGATGAGACTCCGTAAAATAAATTAAGGGAAACAATTTCACTACAAATTGACTAAATCAATATCAACTTAAAATTTTATAACGACAATTATGGCGAGCAATCGCCACAGCCAAACAGGGAAAAAAATGGATTTACTATCAAAAAAAAGCTATTATTATGATTTGCCAGAAGAGCTGATTGCTCAAACTCCGGTGGAGCCGCGCGATAGCAGCAGGCTGCTTGTTTATCACATGGATAGCGGAGAAATTGAGCATAGGATTTTTCACGACATAATTGATTATTTGAAAAGCGGTGACGTGCTTGTTGTCAACAACACTCGCGTTCTTCCGGCAAGGCTTTTTGGTTTTAAGGAAACCGGCGCAAAGATTGAAATTCTTTTGCACAAACGCAAAAACTTGAAGGAGTGGGAATGTATTGCGCGCCCAACAAAAAGACTTAAAGAAGGCGACAAGGTTGTGTTTAGCCAAAACCTTTGCTGCATAATCACAAAGAAAGGTGACTATGGAATTGTTGACGTCAAATTTGAATTTGACGGGGCGTTTGAGCAGCGTTTAAGCGAAGTTGGAACAATGCCGCTTCCGCCATATATTCATGAAAAGCTGAAAAACAAAGAGCGTTATCAAACAGTGTATAGCAAAATTGAAGGTTCTGCCGCAGCTCCAACAGCGGGCTTGCATTTCACACAAGAATTGTTGCAAAAAATACGTGACAAGGGCGTCACTATCGTTGAAGTTTTGCTCCATGTTGGCCTTGGAACATTTAGGCCAGTGAAGGAAGACAACATTTTGCAGCACGAAATGCATTCCGAATTTTTTGAAATGAGCCAGCAAAACGCCGACATTTTGAACAAAGCAAAAAACGAAGGAAGGCGAATCATTGCTGTTGGAACAACAAGCGTTCGAGTGCTTGAAAGCTCTGTTGAAAACGGAAAATTCGTGCCAAAAAGCGGTGAAACAAAAATCTTTATATATCCGCCATACAAATTCAAAGCGGTTGACGGACTTATCACAAACTTCCACCTTCCCGAAAGCACGCTCATCATGCTTGTTTCTGCGTTTATAGGCAGAGACGAAACAATCAGGGTTTATGAGCAAGCGGTGAAGGAAAAATACAGATTCTTCTCATTTGGCGATGCGTGCTTTTTTGTTCGAGAATAAAAAAAAGAAAACAAAAATCAAATGAAAGCAAATAAAAAGATAAAAATCCAAATTAAAAAATAAAAAAGCCAAATAAAAATTTAAGAACTTAATTAAAACAGATAACAAAAACAAACGCGAACCATAACATAATACAAAAACACAATATTAGCTGTGTATTATGACATAATAGACACAATATATAGGAGAAATATGGAAAAAAGTCAATTTAGTTTTGAGGTTGTTCATGAATGTGACGGCGCAAGAGCCGGGATTTTTCACACTCCACATGGCGATATTTTAACGCCTGTTTTTATGCCCGTTGGCACACAAGCCTCGGTCAAAGGTGTCACGCCGGAAATGTTAAACGCCCTTAACGCACAAATTATTTTGTCAAACACATATCATCTTCACCTTCGTCCAGGCGAAGAAATCATCAAAAAGGCGGGTGGGCTACACAAATTTATGCACTGGAACAAGCCAATTCTCACGGATAGCGGTGGATTTCAGGTGTTTTCGCTGTCAAAGCTAAGAAAAATAACTGATGAAGGAGATGAGTTTTCATCACATTTAAGTGGCGAAAGAAAGTTTATGAGCCCAGAAAAGTGCATCGACATTCAAAACGCGCTTGGCTCTGACATAATTATGCAGCTTGACGTATGCAGCGAAGGTGGAGCTCCATTTTCTGAAGCGCTTGAAGCAAACAGGCTGACAAAATTATGGCTTGAAAGATGCTTTGACCATCACAAAAACCCAAAGCAAATGCTTTTCCCAATCGTGCAAGGCAACATTTACAAGGATTTAAGGCTTCAAAGCGCAAAAGACGCAATTCCATATGCAAAATGCGGCATTGCAATTGGCGGCTTGTCAGTTGGCGAGCCAAAAGAAACCATGTATGAAATTCTTGACCTGTTAAATCCTGTTCTTCCGCACGACCAGCCGCGATATCTCATGGGCGTTGGCTCTCCGGATTGCCTTGTTGAAGGCTTTGCGCGGGGAGTTGACATGATGGACTGCGTGCTTCCAACGCGTATTGCTCGAAATGGAACAGCTTTCACGCATGAAGGCAAGCTTGTTGTTAAAAACTCAAAATATAAAGAGGACTTTTCACCTATCGAAGATGGTTGTGACTGCTATGCTTGCAAGCATTATTCGCGAGCATATATTCGCCATCTCATCAATGCCGGCGAAATGCTGGGGGCAACGCTACTTTCAATTCACAATCTTCACTTTTTAACACATCTTGCCCAAGATTGCCGCAATGCAATTTTAAATGACACTTTCAAACAGTTTAAGTCAAATTTTTTTGAAAAGTATAAGTTTTAAATCTTGACAAGCAGCGGCGATAGTGCTAAAATTGTTAAGCATTTTTGTTTTGATCAAAAATAATTATTTTACATAGGAGAAAATTTATGGAAGACGTAATGGAAAATGTAAAGGCAAAAGCAATGCCAGCAACATATTCATCACTCACAAAACTTGGCTTAAGATCACTAAAAAAACAAGCCAAAAAAGCTGTTTTGCCAAATCTTGATGCAAGCTGCAAAAAGGAAACAGAACACATTTATTGGATTTCAAATGGCTTTTGTGTTGACCACACGGGATGTATTGTTGGCTATAACAGAACAAACAAAAACTTTGCTTCAGCAATTGAAATTCGGCCAAATTATGTTCCAGACGCGCCATGGACAAAAATAGTTCAAAAATCATCTTCATCGTTCCGCTATCCAAGAGTTGTGTTTGGGAACAAAAAATATTATTGGCTCAATCAATCAACATGCTTAAATGGCATGGACGATTTTTGCGAGCTTATTTCTGTTAAGCAATATGATTCAAAGCCTTTTGGCCTTTTCAGACACGCTGAAACACCATGCTTTGACTTTTTGCAAAACCTTTACACTCTTGCAACCGAGCATGCAACGCAACAAGAAATCGACTCATTGCAAAAAATGATTTTGCTTGCAGAAAACGCACATGAAAAGGCTTACACCGAGAGCGAACTTGAAAGAATTCAACAAAATCGCATAAAAAACCAAAAATCAAAAACAATTGTTTATGACGATATTTACGGCGAGGATAACGATTGGGGTGAAATAAGCGAATTTGATGGCGTGGAAAACGAAAACAAATGCGCCCAAATTCAAATGTAAAAGTGAGTTTTAGACCCACTTTTTTTATGCTCAAAAAGTGAAAAAGTGGACAAAATCCACCTTTTTTGTTTTGTAAACCAAATTTGTTTGACTTGAAATATAAAAATATTGTATATTTAATTTGTGAGTATGTCAAAAATTTGTTTGCAGCATTGTTCGAGCCAAAAATGACAACTCATTAGATTAAAAAAAAGGGGTAAAAGTATGAGCATAAGCATGTTTTGTGCCATTGCTCCTGCGATTGCCGTTGTGATTGCATTAGCTTGTTTTGCCGTTGGTGTTGGGGGCGGAATAGGCCTATATATTTTGATTGCAACAAAAAAAATCGGTAAAAGTAAATCGAACGCCGTTCGAATTATCGAAGAAGCATACGCAGAAGCAAAAACAATAAAAAAAGAAGCTTCACTTGAAGCAAAAGAAGCAAGCCATAAATATCGTGAAGATGTTGAAAATGAGCTTAAATCTCGTAGGGCAGAAATTCAAAAATCTGAAGAGCGCTTGACCGAAAGAGAAAAGTTTGTTGAAAACAAAGAGCTTTCTCTTGACAAAAAATCAGATCAAATTGAAGAAGAAAAAAAGCGTATTGATGAAACAAAACAAAAGCTTGCGAAAGCACTTGAAGATCAAGAACAAATCAAATCTGACATGATGGAAAAGCTTGAAAAAATCAGCGGCCTAAGCAAACAGGACGCAAAAGATATGCTTGTTTCGTCAATGACTGAAGACGCAAAAAAGCAGGCAGGGCAAATTATCAAACGAATTGAAGATGAAGCAAAGGAAGAGGGCGACAAGCGCGCTCGCAACATTGTGGCTTCGGCAATTCAAAAATGTGCAACTGACCTGACAAGCGAAATGACAGTTTCAGTTATTCCACTTCCAACAGACGAAATGAAAGGCAGAATCATTGGAAGAGAAGG
>CANQRE010000057.1 GCA_947626175.1 uncultured Clostridia bacterium | reverse complement strand
ACCTTTTGCACGAAATGTTGAGCGTTTGAAATCCATTTCGCTGCGGGTGTATTGAATTGAAACAAGTTTTCTGATCACTTCATCGCGGTCCACCACATCGCCTTTTCGAAGAGAAATGTGAAGATTGTAATATTCTTCGGGGCTGCCAAGACCATATATACATGAAACTGAAGCCACAACAATTGTGTCCTTTCTTTCAAGAAGAGATGATGTTGCGGAAGAGCGAAGCTTGTCTATTTCGTCATTGATGGACATGTCCTTTTCAATATAGGTGTCGGTAGAAACAATGTAGGCTTCCGGCTGATAATAATCATAATATGAAACAAAATATTCCACTCTGTTTTCAGGGAAAAATTCTCTAAATTCATTGCAAAGTTGCGCCGCCAAAGTTTTGTTGTGGGCTATCACCAAAGTTGGTCTGTTGAGCTTTTCAATTATGTTTGCCATTGTGAATGTTTTGCCGCTTCCAGTCACTCCCAACAAAACCTGGTCCTTTAGGCCCTCGTTAAACCCTTCCACAAGCTTTTCAATTGCTTGCGGCTGGTCGCCCGATGGCTTGAACGGTGAATGAAGAACAAACTTGTCCATTTTTATCCCTTAAATATCGTTTTAAGCACAAGGCCAAAAATAAAACTGACTGTTGCCAAAAACAAACTGCGAAGGAGCAAAAGTCCAAAAGTCTTTTTTTGCCTTTTGCAATCTTGTTCAAAAGAAATTCCTTTCTTTTTGAGTGTTACACAATAATAATACCCCATTTTGCTTTCTGACACAACAAAATCAATGTAATTTTCATCTGAAAGTTGTGACATAATTTGATCTAGCTCAGCAACTGAAAGCACAAATTTTTTGGAAAGAGCCGACGCAATTTCAGCAGGCGAAACAAGGCATGTCCTTTTTTTAGGGCAAACCTTGCACAAATATTTCATGACCAGCCGTTCTTTCCGTGACAAAAATCACCTCGCAAAACGAGATATATTTTTATTGCCTTACAAAAAAACTTCTAGACATAAAAAAGTGGGCTTACTCGCCCACAACTGTTGGTTTTACAAACGAAGATAGTTCGCTTACTGAAAGTTTTGCCCTTTCAAGATTTTGCTCAGCTCTTTCAGCTTCCACGGTGCATGCACTTAGTCTGTTTTGAGCTTGATTTATTGAAGAATATGACCTTGTGTAAGTGCGGATGTTGTCCAAATTGTCTTGCATTCTGTCTTCTTCTTCAATTTTGTCATTAAGGAAGATTTTTTTCTCACCAATCATTTTGAGATAATATTTTGCATTTGAATTTTTCATTGAAAAGATTCGCGCAAACATTCTGACAAACTTTTCTTGATTTTCATATTCCTGCTCCGACAAGCCAACTTTTGAAACTATGCAGCGGTCAAAATTTTCACAGCAATTTTCAAAATCGACTGGCTCAGAAAAATTTTCATGGAACATGGCAGATGCAAGCCGAGGCAAAAGTTGGATGTATTTTATTGTTAACGATTTTGTTCCGTTTTTGTTTCTTGTCACAAGTTCATCCGCTTTGACATATTTTTGCAAATGGTCAAAAATTTTTAAAGCAACTTGCGGGGATTTGATTTTTTGATAAATTGCATTTTTTTGCTCATAGTCATCTTTCAACTTTTGTTCATGCTGCCTAAGTTTTTTGTCAAGAGCAATTTCTTCATCAGAAAACTTTGCGCCATGTTGTTGAAATTCATCAATCCATCCTTCTGGAAAATAAGTTACAAAATTAAAATCGTTGTTTTGAGGTTTGTCTTCCATATTTCCCCCTTGAAAGTATTTTAGCCCATAAACAAAATTAAGTCAATACTAAATTTGCAAATTGTCTAAAATTGTCGATTTGGCATTGTTTAAGATTGGCAAAAACAAACATGAGATTTCAAATTTGCTCACAGCAAAAAGATGCGCAAAAATAAACAAAAATATAATAATTTGCAAAAAATAATGTAAAAAACACATTTTTTTGCCTTTATTTTTCAAGTTTTTTTGATTTTTTATATTTTTAAAAATTATGCAAACACTAAAAGCATGTTGGACATAAAGTCAAATTTGGTGTTAAAAATTTTGCAAAAGGAGTGCAAAGGCGGCGGATATAAAGTTGTTGACAAAAGCGACATAATTTCATCATTGCCAAACAAATATCGCGTGGACGACGAAGGGCTTGACCAAATTATCACCTTTTTGGAAAGGTGTGAGTGCGTGCATGTTAAATATGATGACGACAATGTTTATTGCCTGTGCATTTTGCCGCAAGGAAATCAAATCACTGAAAATGAAGAAAAAAACAAGCATAGCAATTTGTTTCCATGGCCTTGCAAGCTTGCTTTGTTTGCTTTTGCATTTTTTGGAGGTTTGATTGGCGCCATTGTTGGAGTTGTGATCAGCCAATTTTTCCACTTGTAATTTTAAAGCATAAAAATGTTTATTTTTCATTTTTTTGATATATTTTCATATTTTTTTTACATTTTATTGCGATTTTTTTTGCAATTATTCATAATTTTTAAATTCGCGATAATAACTTTGCGTCAATATTCCATAAACTCCATCGTTGCCAACAATAATGTGGTCAATCAGCGGAGTTCCCAAGGAAGACAAAAGCGATTCAATGATTTTTGTTCCGTCAATATCGGCTTGCGAAGGAATTGCTTTGCCCTGCGGATGATTGTGAGCAAGCAGCACAAATGCAGGCTTTATGCCCGTGACGAACTTTGCAATTTGATGGGTGCTTATTCCAACGCTCAAAAGCCCGCCCGTTGAAAGCTTTTGCTTTGACTTTACCCTTTTTGAAGCGTCAAGGCCAACAATATATGTTGTTTCAACATTTTGAAAACGCAAAAGCTCTTCAAAAAAGTCGGAAATGTCCGAGCGGCGTTCAAAAGTGTATTTCTTCTCCAAAAGTTCGTTGGTGTAATAATCAAAAATATCAACCAAAAGATGAAACTTTTTTGCAGAAGTTTCGCCCATGCCTTCCACATCTGCAACAAGTTCCCAGTCGGCATTAAGCGCATTGGCAGCCGAGCCAAATCTTTCAAGCAAGCGATGGGCAATTTCATTGGTGTCAGCGCGAGGAATAACGTAGGTCAAAATAAATTCAAGGGCAACAACGTCGCTCACTTTGTCAATTCCCGCATCCAAAATTGTGTTTAAAAGCCTTTGTCTGTGACCGGAATGAATATTTTTCTTGTCCACCATTTTCGTCCTCAAATTTACTAAATTTTACCATTTTTAACAAGAAACGACAAACAAATTTGCGCCATTTTCAAATTTAATTGTCAAGTTGTGCAAATTCCCTTCCCCGATTTTGGATGCTTTTTCCAATTTATTCGCAAAATGTAAATTCTGCGAATACATACACCTTTGCAAATTATGGCGTGATCAAAGCCGGCAACGGCGGCAACGGTGCCCGCGGCACAGATGGTCGAGGTGGAGACGATATCAAAGGAACGGGAGAAAAAGTAGATGCAAGCGAAATTAATAAAGACCAAAGCAATGGCACGGCTGGTGGTGCCGCTGGCAGTGCTGGAGAATTGAAAGATAATATCACCAATATAGGTGGAACAAAAAGAGGTCAAACTGGGGCAGCAGGCACAGCAGGAACACACGGCAACGACGGCTGGACGGGATTAGATTTACATAAATATTATACATATGACACCACTGTATACCATCAAGTAGCTGTTGGTGGTTCTATTGCTAATTCAAAAAGATTGTACCCTTCAGCAATTGACGCAGACGTTTATATTCAATTTAGAACAGGAAAAAAACAAAACAACTTTTCAACTGGCCCTGCTTGGTATATAGATGAAAGTGGCAACCACCATCTTGAACTTCGTTGGTTATCAGGCGTGTCTTCTGGGGGGCAAAAAAAAGACGTAAGTGGACTTGGGCAAATAGCCGCTCAAAATGGTAGTTGTATAGTTTATTTCGAATATAAAGGATATGGTTATTTTTCTTATGGAGAAATTGATTTACAGAATGGAAAAAATAGATATTGTGAACTGACAGTTTATCTCATACCAAACAATACTGCAGGAGTTATTGAAGATTCCAAGCAACCAACTTACTATACATTTGGTGATCATGATGGTGACGGTCAGGTTGGTTAAACAAAAAAACGACTGAATTTTCAGTCGTTTTTTTTTGTTTAAAGATTTAAGATCAATTTTCTCCATCATATTTGGCTTGTTGAATGCTTTCAGAAAAGGCATATATTTCCATGTCTAATTTTTCACCATATGTTATCTGACCTTGGCCCTTTGATCCAAAATACCAATATCCTCCGCCCATATGAACAGTTCCAGAATTAACTTTTATAATTAAACTCATTCCAGTTGCATCTACTTTTTCTATTTTACCGGCAAAATTATAACTTTTATTATATTTAGACCCACATATTAATCTAACCTCATAATCTTCAGAATAATATGCACCTTCGATGCCTGGTTCGTTTCCACCTTCCATTTTAAGCATTGGTAAAACATTATTTATTTGCAGCAAATCACCTGATTCGGAAATGTTGCCATAAATAACTGAAAATTTTTCCATCTTCCATTCATAATATCCATCACCATGGTTTCTATATCCCCAATTGCTTCCTCTTCGAGTATATTTCGTCAAATTCAATCCGCCCCAACCGTTGTTGCCGTGTGTTCCTGCTGTGCCACCTTCTGCATTTAACGATATGCCCCCTGTGATTGTTGCGGATATTGTTCTATCGCCTTCTTTTTTACTGTAACTATTACTTATTGATCCAGCACTGCCGGCAGCGCCACCATCTGTGCCGTTTGTTCCGGGGGTTGGAGCCGTGCCATCGGTTTTGTCGTCTCCACCTCGACCATCTGTGC
>CANQRE010000056.1 GCA_947626175.1 uncultured Clostridia bacterium | reverse complement strand
GCCAAAAGGCAAGGGCATGCGGAATTCATCTCATTTTGGCAACACAGTATCCAACAACTGATTATGTCACTGGTGGCATAAAGGCAAACTTCCCATCGCGAATTGCCTTCAAAGTTGCAAGCAGGGTCAACTCGGATGTTATTCTTGGAATGACGGGTGCTGAAAAATTGCTTGGCAAAGGTGATATGCTGTATGCGCCGCAAGAATATTCATCTGCGCCAAAACGTGTTCAAGGATGTTATATAACAACTCCGGAAATTTCAGAAATAGTAAATTTTGTCACACTCAACAACGAGCCAATTTTTGACAAAGAAATTCAAGATGCAATCAACAATATGCCAAAAAATTCAAATGGGGGCGACAATGACCGAAGCGGCATGGACCCACTTCTTCCAGAAGCACTTAAAATTTGCATTGATTCTGGTCAAGCTTCAACGTCAATGATTCAACGCAGGCTTTCAATTGGCTATCCAAGAGCTGGCAAAATCATCGACCAAATGACCGAAATGGGATACATCTCGGCTGCAGATGGAGCAAAGCCACGAAATGTTTACATTTCACTTGAAGAGTTCTATCAAATATTTGGCGACAGCTATGAATAAGTGGAGTTAAAATGACAAAAGAAGAGCTAACAACAAAAAAAGTATCTGCGATTTCACTTGGTTGTGACAAAAACCGAGTGGATCTTGAAAAGATGCTTTTTTTGCTTTCAAATTATGGATTAAAAATTGTTGAAAATGTTGAAGATGCTGACATTGTGATTGTCAACACCTGTGCATTTATTTTGCCAGCAAAGCAGGAAGCAATTGAAAACATCATCGAAATGGAAAACCTAAAAAAGCAGGGCAAGATTGAAAAACTTGTTGTCACAGGCTGCATTGTGGAAAGGCATGGCAACGAACTAAAACAAGAATTTCCTTCAGTTGACGCCTTTGTTCGCCTTAAGGACAACTCAAACATTGTCAACGTTATTGAAAAGCTATACAACCTTCCAACCACAAAACTTTCGGACTATTCTGACAGAATACTCACAACATCTTGTGGTTATGCTTATTTAAAGATCGCAGATGGCTGCAACAATGTTTGCTCATTTTGCACGATTCCAAGGATAAGAGGAAAATATAAAAGCGAAAAGATGGATGATCTCGTTCGCGAAGCAAAGCTTCTTGCAAAACGCGGCGTAAAGGAACTTATATTGGTCGCGCAGGACACAACAAGATATGGGATTGATTTGTATGGCAAGCCAATGCTCACAGCGCTTTGCGAAAAACTTGCAAAAATCAAGGGGATAGAGTGGATTCGAATTCACTATGCTTATCCTGAAGTGCTTGACAAAAAACTATTGGACTTCATTGTCAGCGAAAACAAAATGTGCAAATATCTTGACATTCCGCTTCAGCATATTGATGACGACATTTTGAAAAGCATGCGCCGTCATCATGATGAGCAGCAAACTCGAGAGCTTGTTCAAATGTTACATAATGATTATCCTCAAATCAAATTACGTTCAACTTTTATTGTTGGCTATCCAGGCGAAACAAGGGCAAAATTCAAAAAACTTTTGGACTTTTTGAAAGAGGCAAAACTTGACTATGTTGGATTTTTTCCATATTATCGCGAAGAGAACACCGTAAGCTTTTTCCTTAAAAAACAGAAATCAAATCTAACAAAAAAACTCAGGCTTAAAAAGGCGCAAAAGGTGCAAAGCCAAATCGCAATCAAAAAGGCGATGGAGCTTGTGGGGCAAACTGTTCCAATTTTATGCGATAGTTTTGTCGAAAGTGAAGGAAAGCTTTTGTGCCACAGCATTTTTCACTCTCCTTTAGTTGACTTTGGAGTCAAAATTGTGGATAATGGAAATGTAAAACTTGGTCAAATCGTCACAGCAAAACTTGTTTCGTTTGACGGAGAAAATTATGAAGGAGAATTAGAGTGAACTTACCAAACAAAATAACAATTTCACGCATTTGCCTTATTCCATTGGTTGTTTTCTTTTATCTTGCAGATTTCATTCCAAATGGATGGGGAAAACTTGTCAGTGCAATAATATTTGCCATTGCCGCAATCACTGACAATATTGATGGCAGAATTGCCCGCAAACGCAATCTTGTCACAAATCTTGGCAAATTTTTGGACCCTATCGCGGACAAAGTGCTTGTGATGAGCGGGCTTTTGCTCATCATTGCAGTTCCAATCACCGGCGAAGGGATCACCCAAGCAATGCCAGCCGTTTGGCCTGTGTGGTTTGGAATTGTGTGCGGAGTGATCATTCTTGCAAGAGAGCTGATCATCAGTGCCTTCAGGCAAATTGCCGCAACAAAAAATCTTGTGCTTGCCGCTGACAAAGCAGGCAAAATCAAAGCTTTCACGCAAGATGTCACAATATTTTTGTATATGATTTATGCCTTTTTGGTTGCAGGATTTTGGACAACAATCCAAGGCACAACAAACACAATAATTTGCGTGGTCTTGCTTGTTTTGCTTGCCCTTTCAACAATTTTGACAATGTATTCCGGTGTTCAATATATGGTTCGCAATCGTCAGGTCCTAAAAGATGGTGGGGGCGGTGCAAAGCTTCACACAATTATGGGCCAAGTTTTAAATGAGTTTGACGATGACGGATCGCTTTCAATTGAAGGTGTGGCAGAGCGATTTAATATGAGTGAAAAAAAGGCACAAAAGTTGCTTGACCAAATGGTTCAACTTGGATATATTTCAGATGAAGGCGAAATTTTGCTCAGTGATGAAGAATATCAGGAAATTTTTGGAAGTAGAGGAGAAGAATAATGGACAAAAAAACTGCAAAACAGGATGCTTTGAATGAAGCGTTAAATCAAATTGAAAAACAATATGGCAAAGGCTCAATCATGCGCCTTGGCGATTCAAGCAATCAAAAAGTTGATGTCATTCCAACAGGCTGTTTGACACTTGACCTTGCCCTTGGAATTGGCGGCGTGCCAAGAGGAAGAGTTGTTGAAATATATGGTCCAGAATCGTCAGGCAAAACAACAGTGTCCTTACATATCATTGCCGAGGCACAAAAAATGGGCGGAACAGCAGCGTTTATTGATGCTGAACATGCCCTTGACCCAAGTTATGCTGAAAAACTTGGAGTGGTTTTAAAGGATTTGTATGTTTCACAACCTGACAATGGTGAGCAAGCGCTCAACATTTGTGATATGCTTGTTCGTTCTGGCGGGGTTGATGTTGTTGTCATCGACAGTGTTGCTGCGCTCACTCCAAAAGCTGAAATAGATGGCGAAATGGGCGACAGCCATGTTGGACTTCAAGCAAGAATGATGAGCCAAGCTCTTAGAAAGCTAACAGGCGCAATCAACAAATCAAATTCAACTGTGATTTTCATCAATCAGCTTCGTGACAAAATTGGCGTTGTGTATGGCAACCCTGAAACAACTGCCGGCGGAAAGGCGCTCAAATTTTATGCAAGTGTAAGGCTTGATGTAAGAAAGGGCGAAGCAATCAAAGACGGGGCAAATGTGATTGGAAACAAAACAAAAATCAAAGTTGTAAAAAACAAACTCGCTCCTCCATTCAAAGTTGCTGAATTTGAAATCATATATGGCAAAGGAATTTCGCGAACAGGCTGCGTGATTGATCTTGCAATGCAATATGGCATCATCAAAAAATCTGGCTCATGGTTTGCTTATCAAGATGAAAAAATTGGACAAGGCAAGGAAAACACAAAGGCTTATCTTGAATCGCATCCAGATGTGCTTAGCGAAATTGAAAAGCTTGTCACTGAACAAGTCAACAAACAAGGCCTTCCACTTGACAGCGGATCGGTGGATGAAGACTAAGTTTAAACAAACCATTTTTTAGGAAGCTTTGCGGCTTCCTTTTTTAACAAAAATTTTTGAGTTTTTTCATCGCTTCCATCCAAAAAAGCGGTTGAAATGGTTATTTCATCACTTTTTGCATCAAAACTCACTGTTTGCATTCCGCTTGCACTCACAATTTCGTGCTTTTTTGTTTTGCCGTCAAAAAATGTGTATTTCAAATTTCGCTTTGCGTCAAACTCAATATTAACTTTGCCGTTTGTGTTTTTAATTGTAAATTGGGTGTCCAAAAGGTTTGAGCTGTCAAAGCTTGCTTGCTCTGGCAAATTGAAAATTGAAAACAAACATTTTTTGCGGAATCTCTCGGGAACATTTTGCCCAGCAAGACGCAAAATGTGCAAATTTTCAAGGCAGGCAAGGTCAATATCTCTTTCAACAACGCTATTTGGCATTGTGAAAACGCCTTCTTTTTCACGCGGGAAGGATGAAAAATATTTTTTTATCACTTTGGCAGGCTGGTTTCCGCCGACAATGGAAATTGGCTCGTTGTCAAGATTTCCCGCCCAAACCGCACAAACTTGGCTTGGAGAATATGCCACGCACCACGCATCTGAATTATTTTTTCCTTTTCCAACAGTTCCAGTTTTGCATGCAAGATTTAAGTTTAACTCGCCCAAAATTTTTGCTGTTCCTGTGTTAGAGGCTTCCTGCAGCATTGTTGTAAGCAAAAAGGAACAATCTTCTCTTAAAACGCGTTTTTCTTCAGGGTGGTGCGAATATAAAAGTTTTCCGTTTTTGTCGGTGATAAACTCCACAAATTTTGCATTTGCAAATTTTCCGTCACAAGCAAAGGTTGTGTAACTTTCGGCAAGCGACAAAAGTGTCACGCCATATTTCATGCCGCCCAAGGCAAGGGCAAATGAATTGTCGCCTTCGTCAAACTCAACTCCCATGCCTTCGGCATACGCTTTTGCCTTGTCAATTCCAACATAGGACAAAACTTTGATGGCTGGAATGTTGATTGATTTTGCAAGCGCATCGGTGGCTGAAATATATCCGCGGAACTTTCCGTCAACATTTTTTGGGCAGTAATTTCCAAGACAAAGTTGTTCGTCCAAAAGTTGAGTTTCAGGGCAAATCAAATCTTCATTAAGGGCAGGTGCATAACACAAAATTGGCTTG
>CANQRE010000055.1 GCA_947626175.1 uncultured Clostridia bacterium | reverse complement strand
GCAAAGACACTAAGAAGCCTAAAAAACCAAAGCCACTTACAGAAAAGCAACTACTAAAAGCAAAGGAAGATAAAATTAACGAAAAGTATAGCAAACGAATGGCAAAGGCTCAAACCATAGAGGCTGCTGAGAAAGTTCATGCCGAGTGGCAGAAAGAGCTTGATGCATTAAAAAAACCTCAACCAGACGTAGCGCCAGAAGGTACAGAACGAAAACCTGATGTTAAAAACCCACCAGAAGTACCACCACAAAACAACAATGACAACGGGGGTAGAAAAGAAGATGAGACTAGCGATAAAGATGGCGAGAAAGGCCCAAAAGACCCACCTAAAGGTCCAGATGGACTAAATGTCTAACAAATAATCAAAAACAAAAAACAAGGCATTTGCCTTGTTTTTTTGTGCAGTTTTATATACAAAATTTTTGACTTGCTTGCAAAAGCAAGTTTTTTTTAAAAAATAATTTGCTGCGTTTGAATTTTTGAACGGCTAAAAAAATAAATGGGTGCAAAAAAAATTAAAAACACCAAAATTTGCTGAAAAATTTTCAAAAATTTTTTTAATTTGCATTGACAACACTTTTTTTGCATGTTATATTTTAAGCGAAGGGGGAGCGAGTCGTGTATAAAACATTGTATGACGATATTAAAAACGAAATCAAAGACACTGCAAAAATTTTATATTGCGAACAACAAGATGTCAAAGTGGAGCAATACGTTCCAACAATTGCTCCAAAAGAAGAGGAATACACTGTTATTCAAGGCATCAGCCATGCCAAAGCAACAGCAAGGGGCTTGAATGACTATGAGCCAATGAACAGAATCTAAGTTTTTGGTCAAAAAATATGGCAAAAAATCCAGTCGAAAACGTGTTCGATCAGGTTTTTTTTAGATATTTTATTTTGCAAAAATTTTATGATTTTGTAACTTAAAAAAAACATGTTAATTTGCAATTTTAAACAAAACCCAAACGTCAAAAACAACCACTCTTTCGCCAAAACAAAATTCAAAAACGCCGTTTTTAGGGCGTTTTTTTTGTTTATATTTCAAAGTTTAATCAATTTTTGATGTTGATTTTAAAAAATTGATGTTGATTTTTTATTAAATAAAATAAAGTTATAAGTTAAATAAAATTGATTTTCAAAATTTCTTTCATTCAAAAATTGTTTCCGTCAAAAAAATTTAAAAAATTTTAAAAAAAGTGACATTTTTGATTGACTATTTTTTTATTTGTGCATATAATAGTGCTAGCAAACTTTGAAAGAGAGTGCTAACAATATGGAGGAAACAGTGCAACTTTCTGATAGAAAAAAACAGATTTTGCAAGCGGCAATTGAAGATTACATTTCTTCCTGCAGTCCAATCACAAGTGGCGGGCTGAAAAGTTTGATCAATCTTGATTGTTCAACAGCAACACTTCGCAGCGAGCTTAACGCACTTGAAGCAATGGGATATTTGAAGCAGCTTCACACTTCAGGCGGCAGAGTTCCAACTGCGCAAGGCTATCGCTACTATGTTGAAACAATGCTTTCGGGATTTAAGGCGTCAAACAAAGAGCTTGAAAATGTTAGAAAAATCATTCAGCAAAAAACTTCAAGCCTTTCCGATCTTGTTTCGCAAATCGCCAGGGCAGTTGGGCAGGCAACAAACTATCCAACTGTTGTGATGGCAAGCGGTGTTGAAAATTTGGTGCTGCAGGACTTTCAAATCATTCCGCTTTTGAGCCAGGAAGTGCTTGTGCTTATCGGAACGGTGTCGGGATATATAAATGAACGGCTGAATGTTTCGGCAAACAAGCATGAATGTGATGATGCAACAAGATTTTTCAAAAAGCATTTCATAGGCAAAACTTTGCAGGATGTCACATTTGAATTTGAAAGCGGATTGCTAACGGAAGAAATTTCTTCCTTCCAGCAAATCGTTGATGGGCTTGTGAAAGGGCTTAAAAAACTGAACAAAAAACGATTGATGGATGTTCAAAAAAACGGGGCGATGAAGCTGATTGAAAGCGGCGAAATCGAAAAAGCAAAACATATTTTTTCGGTTCTTGACAACGAGGATGAGCTTGTTCAAGTGCTTGACGTGGACGGCGAAGACATTGTTGTTGATGTTGCAGAAGATGAAAACGATGTTTCAGTTGTAAAACTTCCAATCAAAGTTGGCTCTGCCACACTTTCAGTTGGAGTTATTGGCCCGCAACGAATGGACTATGGCGGAGTTTCAGCGGCGTTAAAACTGGTGGCCGACGAACTTGAGTCCTTAAAAGGAGATGAAAAGCGTTGAAAAAAGATAGCAAAGAGCAGCAAACAAAGCAGCAAGAAAAAGTTGAAGAAAATGCAAAATGTGAGCCTTATCAGCCACAGCAAGCCGAGGACAAAAGCAGCGAATATTTGGACCTTGCAAAGCGAATTCAAGCCGAATTTGAAAACTTTCGAAAAAGGACAGATGTTGAGCTGACGCGCGCGCGGCAGGAAGGCGAAATAAGTGTGATTGAAGCGTTTTTGCCAAGTTTGGACACTTTTAAAATTGCAAAAAAATCTATTTCCGATCCAAAAGTTTTGGAAGGGGTTGAAATGGTTGAAAATTCAATTTTGTCTGCGCTGAATAAACTTGGCGTTGAAAAAATTGATGCGGTTGGAAAGATGTATGACCACAATCTTCACAACGTTATTGCTGTTGCAAAAGACGATAGCAAACAAAATGATATCATCTTGGACGAATTCCAAGCAGGATATAAATATAAAGACAAAGTAATAAGATATTCAAAAGTCATTGTCAATAAAAAGGAGGATTAATATTATGGGAAAAATTATTGGAATTGACCTTGGAACAACAAATTCTTGCGTGGCTGTGATGGAAGGCGGAAAGCCAACAGTCATTGCAAATGCAGAGGGCGACAGAACAACCCCAAGTGTTGTGGCTGTCACAAAGGAAGGCGAGCGCCTTGTTGGAAAAGTTGCAAAGCGCCAAGCTGTTGTAAATTCGGACAACACTGTTATGTCAATAAAGCGTGAAATGGGCACAAACTACAAAGCTCATCTTGGCGGGAAGGAATATTCTCCACAAGAAATTTCCGCTATGATTCTTTCAAAACTCAAAAGTGACGCTGAAAGCTATATCGGCTCGCCAGTAACTCAAGCAGTTATCACCGTGCCTGCATATTTTAACGATTCACAACGTCAAGCAACAAAAGACGCTGGAAGAATTGCTGGACTCGAAGTTCTCAGAATTATCAACGAGCCAACTGCCGCAGCTTTGGCATATGGCCTTGACAAAGGCGAAAACAAAAATCAAAAGATTTTGGTTTATGACCTTGGCGGCGGAACATTTGACGTTTCCATTCTTGAAATAGGTGACGGCGTGTTTGAAGTTTTGTCAACAAACGGAAACACTCGTCTTGGTGGTGACGATTTTGACAACAGAATCATTGACCTTTTGGTTGAACAATTCAAAAAGGAAAATGGAACAGATTTAAGCAAAGACAAACTTGCAATGCAACGACTTAAGGAAGCTGCCGAAAAAGCAAAAATTGATCTTTCCGCAACTCCAAAAACAACAATTTCACTTCCATTTATTTCAGCTGATGCAAATGGCCCAAAACATATGGAATATGAGCTTACACGAGCAAAATTTGATTCGCTTACGGAAGACCTTGTAAAGGAAACAATCGAATGCTCAAAGCGTGCGCTTAGCGACGCAAAACTTTCAACTTCTGACATTAACAAAGTCATCTTGGTGGGCGGCTCAACAAGAATTCCTGCTGTGTATGACGCTGTGAAAACTTACACTGGAAAAGAGCCATATAAAGGAGTTAACCCTGACGAATGCGTTGCGGTTGGCGCTGCAATTCAAGCCGGCGTGCTTGGCGGGGAAGTTAAGGACGTTCTGCTTTTGGACGTTACACCTCTTTCACTTGGAATTGAAACTTTGGGCGGAGTGTTTACAAAACTCATTGAAAGAAACACCACAATCCCAACAAGAAAATCTCAAGTTTTTTCAACTGCAGCCGACAATCAACCAGGCGTTGACATTCACGTTTTGCAAGGAGAGAGAGAATTTGCTGCACAAAACAAAACTCTTGGCAGATTCCAACTCACTGACATTCCACCAGCACCTCGCGGAGTTCCTCAAATTGAAGTTACTTTTGACATTGATGCCAACGGAATTGTCAAAGTTTCGGCAAAAGACCTTGGAACAAACAAGGAGCAAAACATAACAATCACAGCTTCTTCAAATCTTAAAGATGAAGACATTGAAAAAGCCATCAAGGAAGCTGAAGCTCACGCTGAAGAAGACAAAAAACGCAAAGAGCTTGTTGAAACCAAAAACCAAGCTGACAACATGGTTTACAGTCTTGAAAAACTTTTGAAAGAAAATGGCGACAAGATTTCAGCTGAAGACAAAAAAGCCCTTGAAGATGAAATCGAAAAGGATAAAAAAGTGTTTGAAGGCGACAATATTGATGAAATCAAATCGCACCTTGAATCGCTCACAAAACTTTCAAATGACGTTTTCACAAAAATGTATCAAAACGCTTCAGCAAACGCACAAAACAACAATAATAATAATAATGACAATAATAACAACAATAATGGCGGCGACAATGGTGGAGCCGGCCCAGAAGTTGTTGTGGATTAAACGGAATTTTGCATGATGAAAAAATCCAACAAAACACTTATCATTGTTGATATGCAAAAAGGATTTTTAAACAAAAATAATGATTTTTTGCAAAAAAACATTGAAAATTTGCTTAAGAATCAAAAATTTGATAAGATTATTGCCACAAAACTTTTCAATCACGGTCAAGGGCCGCTTGTAAAATTTTTGAATTGGCATAGGTTTATGAATGAAGATGAACAACAGCTGTCAATCAATTTTTTAAACAATGTGCAAGTGGTTGAAAAAGATTCATTCTCTTTGCCTGATAAAATTTTGTATCAGCTTAAAGATGATGAATGTTATGTTTGCGGCACAGATTATGACTCTTGTGTGCTTGCAATTATGTTTCAACTTTTTGACCACAACATTCGCCCACATGT
>CANQRE010000054.1 GCA_947626175.1 uncultured Clostridia bacterium | reverse complement strand
CAATGCCTTACCGCTTGGCGACACCCCATTTTAAGTTTATATGGGGTGATCGAAGGGAGTCGAACCCTTGACCTCCAGAGCCACAATCTGGCGTTCTGCCAACTGAACTACGACCACCATAACGGTTGGTGCTCCCAGAAGGATTCGAACCTTCGACCTTTGCCTTAGAAGGGCACTGCTCTATCCAGCTGAGCTATGGAAGCCCATGGAGCGGGTGAAGGGAATCGGACCCTCGCAACCAGCTTGGAAGGCTGGGGTTCTACCACTGAACTACACCCGCACGCGATAAGTGACTATGCTAATATATCATAATCGCAAACAAATGTCAACTTTTTTCGCTTATTAAATTTGACAAAAAAATCTTTCACAACTTTTGGCAAGCTGTGTATTTTGACTCCAATTCCTTCAAAAAAACACTCGAATGGAAAACGAGTGTTTTGTAAAAGTTAAACGTTGCGGCGATCACGCTGCCTGCCACTTTGTGTATTCGGCCGACACAATGTCTTCGAAGGTGAGATCTGGAATCGAATATGTCATCCCCTCGCCAACCGCATAAAACTTGCGTAGCAGTGGAAACGAGTCATCTTCATTGATGTAATGCCCTTTAGCCCCATCCATCCCAGGCGCATTCCAGAACCAAACCTCATCGCTGAAAGCTCCATTATAATAGCCATGGCTTGTGCCTTGATTTGTCGACCTTATGTGATATTCATAAATTGACGAGTCAGCAGCAAAAGATGTGAGTTCCAATCTGTCTGATAAAATATGAAAACTTTCTATTGCTATAAATAATTCTTGACTAAGTTCAACCCAGATATCTTCCAGCAAATTTTTTCCAGTATAGCTGCCAAAAGTGCTGCCATCAAAAGGCTCCTTATCACTAATCAAAGGATTTGTCATAAAGTTGCTCATAACATCTCTTAGAACATTGTTTTTTTCAGACTCTATTGAAGAGTTATCTATGTTAATACGCGATTCTATATTTTGTAAGGTTATTGAATCGGTTGCAGGAGTGAGTGCTCCTTTTGTAAGAGTGCCAATAATGAAATTATCTTTGTAGGCTTGGCTGACATCTTGCATTTTAACATCAATGTTGCACACGCAATTTTGTGCTGTAAAACTTACGGCTGACATCACAAAAGGAATATTTGTTCCAAGAGAATCTAAAACTATTATTTTGCCAAACATTGAGCCAAACGTGCCAGATGTTTTGCCCGCCTCAAATGCTCCTATTTCGGCTATGTTTTGTGCGGAGCATCCATCTATAACAATTTCTATAGGATCGCTTTTAGATGTATTAAAAACTTCATAGCTTATAATGCCGCCGACATTATAGATATGCTTTGTGTGAGAAATGGCGTTGCAGTTTTTGATGCCAACATGCGATAACATCGCATTGGAAGCAAATATTCCGCCATAGAACACAAGGTTGGAGTGACGTGTGCTCCCATAAATCATATCGTCTTCAGGGGCGTTGGCGATAACATTTGCGTCGCTGTCGCAGCCGCTGATTTCGATTGAAATGTATTCTGTGGAACCATCGTCCGTTGCCATGATTCCGCCGATCGTCGATGACGACCCGAACGGATAATAAAATGATCCAAAGTTAGAGCAATTTTTCACATTCACTGAACAATTAGTTCCCGGATCTTCAAGAGCAATAATTCCCCCACCAATGTGAGCACAATATATGTCGCCATAATTTATACAATTTTCAAGTTTAATGTTTGTCCCTAACTGCCCGCACACAAAACCAGCCACAAAACCGATGCTATAAGTGCCATCACCAATGTTATACATATCGCCATAATTGTTGCTGTTTGTTATCTTAACAGTTTCACCGCCTTCAGGATACCAGTCATAATTAACTCCGCCAACATAATATCCTGCACAATCTAATGCAGCAATGTTTGTATAATTGTTGCAGTTTTCAATTGTTAACGTTGTTTGCGGGCTTCCTATAAGCCCCACATAACCTGTTGCACCATCATAACTGTTATTAAGCCCATATATGTTACCATTTGTAGAACAATTATAAAAACGTAAATCCACATAATTTGTGGCATAAATTGCACTAACAAAAAAGTCATAACTATGGTCCTGATCTTCCTGTTGTGTGTAATCGAAATAAACGTCTGTGTAAAATGCGCAGCTATCAAAAAGAACTTCATTATTAAGGCTCGGATAACCTGAATCTGATATAAGCCCCCAATCTAATGTCTGAAGCACTGTTGCACAGACATTTCCAAGTGTTGACAAATATATTTTGCAGTTTTTATACTCGCTGTATGTATGAAGTTCTTCTGTCCACTTATATCCTACGTCATAAACGATAAGTGCTCCGCCGGCTTCAGTGTCAGTCATAGCAACTGCATTTGCAAAAAACACATCAAAATTCACTTCATCAAAGATTGTATTTGAAACCACCATTGCAAAAAAATCACTTACAAATTCCATGGTAGTGGTTTGATGAGAAATACCATCAATAGATATGTTGGAAAGTTTAGACGGAATAACAAGTTCAGTTTCTAATCCATAAATATTGAATTCGCTAGATTCAAAGTTTAAATCAATCCCATATGAAAGAAACATCCCTGGGCTTGAACCGGTGAGCAGCACATTTGAAATTGTGTGGCCTTGGCCGTCAATTTCGCCCCAAAAACCATGGAAAGAACCGGCTTCCACAGGGTCGCACACATCATAAAGATAGCCACCAAAATCAAGATCGTTTTCTAAATATATTTTTGTGAACTGCGGAGTGTTTGTTGGATACATAGTTGCCCACATTGCAAAAATCCAGCCAGCTTCATCATAAACATAATAACATCGTGCTTGGTTGTCTGGAACACCTTCATAATATTCATAATCAAAATCCACAGAACACGAATAAAACAAAGGATCAAAGATATATGGGTCTTCAGGAACATATCCCTCAGTTGTCCAGTCCTCAATATAACCAAAACCATATTCATCAAGGATTGATTTTATCCCTTCATGCGTCCAAGTTTCAGTGGTGAACTCGGCAAGATCATCGGCCTCTTCCTGTTGCTGTTGAAGCTGAGTGCGTGAACTTTCGAAAACAGGTTCGGCGAGGTCAAGGCCAAGTTGATTTTCTCGCTCACAAATTTGTTGCTCCGCACTTGACGGAAACCCGTCACCTAAAACTGCCCCCCCCCGATGTGACAAAACGTTACTGCGCAAAACATGAGTGAAAGGGCGCTAATCCCTGAAATAAACATTTTTTTGATTTGGTTTGGTTTCGTTTTCATATTTTCAGTATATTCAAAATCAAACAAAAAACAAAATGATTTTCAATTGTTTAAAAAAAATGACCTTTCGGCCATTTTATATTTTTTTCAAAATTGTTTTTCCGCATGAGAACATAACTGCAATTGGAAGCTGCTTTGTTTTGACTGCTTTGACCGCTCCGTGAGCAAATTTTTTCACATATTTAAGCTCTGCTTTGGTTGGAGCTGAGCCACGTTGCAAATGCCCAACCGTAAGGCTTTTGGTTTCTGCTGGCGCAGCAAGCGTGGTCAAACGTTTTGCCAAAGCTTTGACATCACAAATGTTTTCGCGCATGATCACAAGCGTTGGAAGGTGTTTGCGATGATTTTGTTTGATAAGCGCAGCAATTTTGTTTTCATCCAATTGCTCTTTTTGTGTTATCACAAAATCGGCTCCCACCGCTTGGCCGGCATTTTCAGCAATTTTTCCGCAGTTGCGACCCATTGTTTCAACAATCACTCCCCTTGCGTGTGCTTGCATGCTTGGCATAATGTTTTTCACACAATCACAAACAGCCTTCACCGCAGTGTGAAAACCAATGGAATATTCACTTTCTTCAACGTCATTGTCAATCGTTGCTGGAATGAAAACTGCGTTAACTCCATTGTCGGCAAGTTCCCTAACTCCTTTTTTTGAGCCATTTCCGCCTAAAACAAACACGGCGTCATATCCTTTTGCGTTTTTAAGGGCTTTTTGAAAGTTTTTTGGCTCCTTAAATTCTGGAAATCTTGTTGTGCCAATGCAACATCCCGCTTTGTTTGCATATTTGTGCGGCTCAAAAAACTTTATTGGAACAATATCGTTTTGACACAGCCCAATAAATCCATCTCGACAGGCAAACAGGTTTTTGCCATATTTCCTTTGCAAAATTGAAATAAATTTGTTCGTTCCTGGAGCATCTCCTCCACTTGCAACCACCAAAACTTTCATTTTTCCTCCTTTTTTGTGCAGGTTTTAACGTTGTCCTGCCCTATTATACCATAAAGTTCGTTTAAAAGATAGTTTGTTATATCAACTTTTTGATTGTAAGCAAAAGCTTTTTCAAGAAAACTGCATTTGATGATGACTTCCGCATTTCCTGGATAGGTGCCAAGTGTGGACCTAACTTTGTTGAAAGTGTCAATGTCACGCGTGTCAAACTTGAGATATAACTTTTCATTTGCCACGTTTTCTTGCTCCTGGCCCCTTCGCTTCCAAGGAATAACTTCCTGCGCATTCACGCTTGGCGAGCCATTTCGCATTGAAATTCGACCCTTGATTGTGACAAGCTCATCTTCTTCCACCAAATGCTTGTATTTTGGAAAAACTTTGCCAAAAAGCGAAACTTCCATTGTGCCATACAAATCTTCGATTTTGATAAATGCAAATTCTTTGCCATCTTTGCCAAGTTTGCGCTTTTTTTCAACAATAAGTCCGCCGCAGGTCACCGGCATTCCATCTTGAATTTGGTCATACACTGCCTCCGCCTGCTCGCCATTTTCATCTTCCATTCCATCCACTTCTTCCGCCGGCTGAAGCATGTCAGACGTAAGATTAAACTTGTCATAATAATCAAGATAGTCATTAAGCGGATGCCCGGACAAATATATTCCAACAACTTCCTTTTCAAATTTTAAGAGCGATTCCTTGTTGTATTCCTTTATGTTTGGATAATCAAGCGTGTTGAATTGTTTTTGAACATCTTCCATTGAATCAAACATTGTGATTTGTCCAGATTGTCTTGTTTTGCTGTCCTTTATTGCCCTGTCAACAGCAATCGAATAAACTGCCATAAGCTGAGAACGATATTTTCCAAAACAATCAAATGCCCCGCTCATGATCAAGCTTTCAAGCACTCGTTTGTTAAGGCACTGCGTGTCCACCCTTGAAATAAAGTCCTCAAAACTTTTAAAGTCGCCATTTTGATTGCGTTCGTTGATGATAAGGTCAATCACCGCCGAGCCAACTCCTTTGAGCGCAGCAAGGCCAAAACGAATATTG
>CANQRE010000053.1 GCA_947626175.1 uncultured Clostridia bacterium | reverse complement strand
TCACCGCACTTTCAAATGGCTATCGCATGACTTATTCCTTAAGGGGCATTGCCACAATAGGGCACACCTTCACAGTAAAGCCGCTCTCATGGCCTCACAACACCTTTTCAGGGCAGGCAACATCGGTTCAAAGTGTGATTGCATAAATAAAAAACAAACTCGGCATACTATTTTCAAAAGGAAATGGTCATGCCGATTTTTGATGTTGAACAACAAATAAGTCTTATTTCTGAGCAGCTTAACAATTCAAGCGATTTTTCTTCGCGCAGTTTTGAAAAGCAAACAAAAAAGGTTGGACTGGTTTTTCTTAAAAGCATAATTGATCAGCAATTGTTTGTTGAAGGCGTTTATGAGCCGCTTATCGCCACAAAACAAAAGCTTGATTTTGCATCGATCAGCACAAAAATTCTCAAAGTTAGCGGTGTTGAAGAAATTGAGCCAAGTCAAGCCATTGAAAAAATTTTGCAAGGCAACGTGGTTGTGCTTATGAGTGACAGCCCAAAATATATTGCGGTTGACATTCAAAAATATCCCGCCAGGACTCCATCTGAGCCGCCAACTTCGGCAGTTATTCAAGGGCCAAGAGAAGGATTTACTGAAGATATCAAAACAAACATAACTCTCATTCGGCGCAGGTTTTACACGCAGCATTTGGTGCTCAAGGAAATGAATGTTGGCAAATATTCAAACACCAAAGTTGTGATGGCTTACTTAAAAGGCATTGCAAATGACAAAGTTGTCAAAGAAATCGAAAAACGCTTGCAGCAAATCAACATTGACGGCATCATTGATTCGTATTACATACTCAAATTTTTGGAAAAAAATCCGCAGTCGCTTTTCAAACAGGTTGGCGGAGTTGAAAAACCTGACATTATTGCAGCAAAAATGCTTGAAGGCAGGGTTGCAATCATGGTTGATGGCTCGCCAATTGTTTTAAGCGTTCCATTTTTGTTTCTTGAAGAAGTTCAAGCCAGCAACGATTATTATTCCAGCCACATTTATTCCTCTTTCATTCGAATTGTAAGAATTTTGGCAATTTTGATTGCTGTGATTGTGCCAGGAACATATGTTGCCCTGAGAATTTTTCATCAAAACGTTATTCCAATCAAGTTTTTGATCACAATCACAAACACAACAAAAGGGCTTCCATTCACGCCGTTTTTGGAAATGCTTTTTGTGGACTTGTTGTTTCAAATTTTGTATGAAGTTTCGCTTCGCCTTCCAAGTTATTTGGGGCTTGCAACTTCAATTGTTGGGGCGTTGATTTTGGGTGACACAGGCGTAAAGGCTGGGCTTTTGTCGCCTCCAGCGGTGATAATCATTGCCATTGCAAAAATTGCGTTATACACTGTGCCGGAAGAGTCATATCAACTGACGATTTTGCAGCATTTGTTTTTGTTTGTTGGCGGCTCGCTGGGACTGTTTGGAATTGTTGGGCTTATGATTTACATTGTTGTTTATCTTGCCTCAATAGATTCCTATGGTGCTCCATATCTTGCGCCGTTTGCTCCAAGGGTTGATTCCGACCTAAAGGATGCACTCATAAAGGAAACGGTCAACAACATGAAAACACGGCCGCAGTCTTTTTCAAACAAAAACAAAACGAGGCAAAAATGAATCAAACTCTTTCTGCGCGACAAACTGGAGTGATTGCTTCACTTTTGCTATTGGCAAACAAGCTTTTGGTGCTTCCTTCGCTTTTGTTTGAGTCTTCAAAGGCGGATGGGGTTTTTATTGTCATGTTTTTGCTAGCTTTGGAACTTGGACTTGTTGCATTGTTTGTAAAGCTAAAGCAAACTTGTCCCAATCAAAGTTTGTATCAAATCATTCAAGAAAAAATGGGAACATTTTTTGCAAAATTGTTTTATATTTTGCTGATTTTGTATTTTTTTTACAAAATAATGCTGATTTTCAACATTTCATACATGTATTTTCATGTGCAAGTTTATCTTGACGCAAGTTATTATATTTTCATTTTCATCTTTTTGTTGATTATGAATTCTTGTTGCTTAAGGGGGCTTCGCCCTTTGGCACGAGGATGTGAGTTTATGTATATTTTTTTGATAGGGGCACTTGTTTTTTGCTTGTTTTTGTCAATTGCGAACTTTAACAAATTTCCTTTGTTTTTTGACAGCCCAATAAAAAACTTTTTCACCGGCAGTTTTAAATATTTTTTCTGCTTTGGTGACAGCCTTGTGCTTTTTGTGCTTATGGACAGAATAACCCTTGACAAAGCAACAAAAAAATCGCTGTTTTGCCATTTTGCCATAAGCAGCGTCATAATCACAGTGCTTTACTTTATGTTTTACAGCGCTTTTGGAAGCACAAGTTTTATGTATAAAAACGCGGTGTCGGACATTATAACTTTTTCTTATCGCTTTATTGACCTAGGCAGGCTTGACATCATTTCAATCACAACAATAATGTTTATTTCGCTTTTGCAACTAAGTTTGTATTGCTATGCTCTTTTGCAATGTTTTATGAAAGTGTTTTCGCGTTTGTCAAAAACATATAGCGTGGTGGTTTTTGATATTGTGTTTTTGTCAATCGTTGTTTCGTCAATGTTAAATTATTTGGTCGCAATTGAGCTTGGCAAAAATGTTATGGTTTATTTTGCCATTTTGCTTCAAATATTTTTCCCTGTGCTTTTGCTTGTGCCGTTTGGCAAAAGGAAGGTGAAAAAATGAAAAGATTTTTGCAAGCAGTAAAACACACTCCAATGCTTTTGGCACTTATTTTCATTGGCCTTGTCTTTTTTCCAATTGCAATCATCGCTCCGCCTGAAAGCGTGAGCAATCCCATTGTCACTGCGGTTGGAATTGACAAGGTGGATGATGAATATGAAGTCACGCTCTTAACATTTTTGTCATATCCCAATCAAAGTTATTCCGAAAGCTATCAGGCTTACACTTGCACCGGCAAAACATTAAGTGATGCTCTCACAAAAGCAGGGCTGCAAATTGGAAAAAGCATTTCGCTTTTTCACGTTCACACCGCGGTTGTAAGCGAAAAACTTTTGCAGGAAGACATAACTCCGTCACTTGACTATTTGATTCGTGTGGCTTCACTTCCGCAAAGTTGCGTTTTGCTTGCAACAAATGTTGGAACAAAAGAGTTTATTGAGTTCATAAAGGAGCTTGACTCGCAATCGGACATAAACTTGGAAGAACTGAGCTTTTATAATTCCAATTATGTAACTTGGGAAGACTCAACAATCAATGCGTTTATGCAAAGTTATTATTCTCCAACTCGCAGCATTATGATGAGCTATTTTCCAATTGTTGAAGGCGACATAGATGGAATTTCGCTTTCACAAGCAAGCCAATCTTCGGGCGGTGGCGGAGGCGGAAGTGCCAATGGCGGGGGCGGAGGCTCTTCAGGCGGAGGATCTTCAGGAAGTTCTTCAGGCGATTCAGAATCCTCCCAAAGCAAAAAGGAACTTATCAATGACGGCAGTGAACTTATTGTCAAAGATGGTAAAAAAGTCGACATAATCTCTTCTGATTTTTTAAGGGGCGTAAATTGGTTTAACTCACACACAATTGGCTCAATTCTCACTTTGGACGACATAACTGACGAAAATTTCACCCATTCGCAGCTTATTTTCAGAGTTAACAAAAAACATATACAGCAGTTTTTGGAATATGAAAATGGCACGCCGGTTTACAATGCAAGCATAAAGCTGTATGTTTCGCTCATTGAAGTGGATGGTGACAAAAACGATCGCAGCAAAAAGTTTGAATCAAGTTACATATCTCCACAAATAAGGGAAAAGGTGGAAGAGTTTGTCAAAAAGGACGTTCAAATGGTTTTGGAAAAACTTGTAAAAGACAAAACTGACATTTTGGAAATTTACAGCAAGTTTTACAGCAAAAAACGCGCTGAAACAAAAAAATTTGTAAAAACACTTGACCATGTTGATGACTTTTTGGGAAAGGTGGCTTTTAAATTTACTGTCACCGTTTTGCCAAATTAAAATTGCTTAAAATTTTTTGTCGAGCCAATAAATATACTATTATCATATAACAGCAAAAAATGGTTGGAAAAAAAAATTAATTATGATAAAATAAGTCGTAAACTTAAGCGGAGGTAACAACTTTGGAAGAAAAGAAAAAAGGATTTAGGTTTTCATACTTGATTCTTATTTTGCTTGTGGTTCTTTTGGTGTGTTTTTTGTTCATTGACACATCAAATCCGGGCAAAAGAATTGAGCTAAGTGACGTTGATCAACTCATTGCTGGTGAGTTTGAGGATGGCGACACAAAAAACATACAAATGACAAAATTGTATTATAGTGATGGGGTTGGATATGTTTTGGTCGAAGGAAGCCAAAATGAAAGAAATTTTCCAAACGATGCCGATTATTATTTTGAATATTCAGTTTCAACTGACATCAATCGCATAATTGACAAAATAGACAATTCTGGAAAAGAAATTTCGTATGACACAGCAAAGCCAAGCACAAATTGGTTTATGTCTTTGCTTCCAACTATTTTGATCATTGCTTTTGGCGGAATTATGATTTGGGTTTTGTATCGCATGATGGCTGGCTCAAATCGCAGTGCCATGAGCTTTGGCAAAACAAGGGCAAAGGGCTTTGTCACAACAAAAGTCAGGTTTGCAGACATTGCTGGAGCGGATGAAGAAAAGGCAGAACTTGAAGAAATTGTTGAATTTTTGAAAAATCCAAAAAAATTCACCGATCTTGGAGCAAGAATTCCAAAAGGAGTGCTTCTTGTGGCAATCCGGGAACAGGAAAAACCTTGCTTGCACGTGCTGTTGCGGGCGAAAGCAATGTTCCATTTATTTCAATTTCAGGATCAGATTTTGTTGAAATGTTTGTCGGCGTTGGAGCATCTCGGGTTCGTGATTTGTTTGAACAGGCAAAGCGCAACAAGCCTTGCATTGTGTTCATCGATGAAATAGATGCTGTGGGCAGACAACGTGGGGCAGGTCTTGGCGGCGGAAATGATGAAAGAGAGCAAACGCTCAATCAGCTTTTGGTTGAAATGGACGGCTTTGAGTCAAATGAAGGAATCATTGTGCTTGCAGCCACAAACAGAAGCGATGTTCTTGATCCAGCACTTCTTCGTCCAGGCAGATTTGACAGACAAATATATGTTCATGTTCCCGATGTTCGTGGAAGGGAAGGAATTTTGAAAATTCATGCCAAAAACAAGCCAATTGATGAAAGTGTGGACTTTAAAACACTTGCACGCATAACAAGCGGCTTCACAGGCGCCGACATTGAAAATATGCTCAATGAAGCGGCAATTTTGGCGGCACGAGCAGGCAGGCCAAAAATAATTATGACTGACATCACCGAAGGCATAAACAAAGTCATCAT
>CANQRE010000052.1 GCA_947626175.1 uncultured Clostridia bacterium | reverse complement strand
GCCATTTGAAAGTGCGGTGACGCTGCCAATTGAAATGGAATAGGTCGTTTGCGAAATTTCATCAAATAGCTCAATGCCACATAGCTTTTCAGAGCATTCAATCACAAGATTGTTTTCAAGGTCAATTCTGGCAGAAGAAATTTCAGCAATTTGATGTTCAACAACAAGCGAGACCGTGTTAGACTTGTCGCTTTCATGCAAAAATTCGTTGTTTGAATATGCTGTGACAAAAATATTTCTTTCGCCGCCAACAACATCGGCAAGCGAAAAGTTTGTTTGCTCACTCACCGCTTTTACAAGTTTATCTTCAAGATTGTAATAAATGTTATATCCGTCCGCTCCGCGAACGCTTTGCCATTCAAGAGAGTTTGTTTGCTCATTGTATGTTACATTTTGCACTTGATCCAAAGTTAGCTCTGGCACAAACCTAAATGCTTCGCCAAAATCTCCTGCAAGAATTCCACTTTTGTCCACCAAGCAAACCGACACTTCATATTCAGTTCCAAGTTTTAGCTCATTTGTCCACAAAAGCTCGGTGATGTCAAAAACATGCGATTGCGAATCAAAAACCTTTTCGCCGTCCACAGAAACAAACTTGAACTTGTAAGTTCGCTCCTTTTCAACCACTGAAGTTTTGACAACAATTTGATTGGCATTTGCAACAACTTCAACGTTCTTTGCCTTTGTTGGCTTTAAAAGCAAAATCGGCAAAAGAATGGTGATGAGAATGATCACCACCGCAAGCGGAACGCAAACTGAAATGATAATTTTATTTTTCTTGCTCACAATGTTATTATACACCATAAAAAAAATGTAAACAAACGATTTTTATTAAATTTTAATATTGACAAATTATTGTTGATGTGATAGAATATACATATAACTGGAGGGGAAAATGGTCAAATTTGAATTTTTAACTGCTTTTCAACTTACAACTTTTATTCTTGGAATTGTTTTTTCAATTCTAACAATCGCGATGGTGTTCTTCACACTTAAGCGTCCTGGAGGATACAGAAACACATTTTTGCAAGTGTTGTTCACAGTTATCCTTCCAATGATCACATTCATAATGTGGTTTGCATGCGTGTTTGCAGCATACAACATCTTTGAAGGAAGCGAACTTTACATCATGCTCCTTTCAATCGGTTGCGGCGTTGTGCTTACAGGAATCACCACACTTGTTGCTTGGATCATTCATAGATTCATCTGCAAGCCTGAACATGACGAAGAAGTTGAAGAGCAAGAAACAGACAAAAAAGCAAAATAATAGTCAAAACAAAAAGCCACAAAACATGTGGCTTTTTTTGTTGCTATATTTGAAAACAAAAAAAGCAAATGTGAATTTGCTTTTATTTTTTATATTCAAGATATGGTTTTTTGATTACAGCCGCTTTGTCCATTGTTTGGAATGATTGAACATAGCTCACTTCCCCATTGATGTCCATTGTTAACTTCCCTAAATCAGGAATATCAAAATATCTGTATGCCTTAAACTTTTCAGTCCTTATGATTTGCTTGAGCTTGCCAGTTTTTTTGTGGATTTTAAATTCATACGCATAAGACGAATATTCAACTTTTTGAAGGGTTGCATTTGCTTGATAATAATAATCTAAATCCTCCGGCAAATCATCTAGGTCATATTCAACTTTTATGTAAACATAATCAGGATCTTTTCTTAAATCATTTTTTCTGATTTCAACTGTGTTATTGTTGATTGGAAGAGCAAAATCATCGGCAAATAAAACTTTGAATCGATTTATTCCGTCCTGATAGTTCCACTCACCTTTTGCGGCAGTTGCATCATTTAGGTCATATGTTCTTGCAAAAGGATCTGCTTTTTTTGTTTCAACAAGGATCACTTTGTCATTTGCTTGATCGGTGTTGATTGCTCTGTAACCAATTTTTGCTGCATTAAATCGAACAATCACATCTGTTAAAATATCTTTTACATCAGCTGGGCGCGCGGAGTCAAAATAAAACCACTCTTCTTCCAAACTTTCCTTGCCATTTCGGCACAAATTTCCGTTAACGTGCTGAGTGAAGCCACAATTCACATGCAATGATGCCAAATCTATTGTGCCAGAAATGTTCACTTCCATTGCAAGGGTGGATGAGCTTCCCTTTCCGTTGTTGTATATGTCCAAAGCATAATTGATTAAATCTATTGAATCAGACGGAATTTTTGCTGTTTGCGAGGTCGGCGGAGTGTTAAATTCAATATCTTCATTTGGATTTAGGTCAACTTCACCTTGCGAATTGGTTGGAACATTGGTTGCTTGGGCATTTGAATTTGTGTATAAATCCAGCCCTATGTATGCGCCAAACAACAGGACCAAAAATGTTGTTATGATTGTATATCGGATTTTTCTTGCTTTCATTATTATTAGTTATGCCCCTAAACACAAAAATGATTGTATCAAAAATGTGCCAATTTGTCAATAGCAGGGCAAAATTAACTTAAGCTTTTGTGTATTTTTCATATATTTTGTTAATCACAGGAGTTTTGTCCATTGTTTGGAAGGTTTGGACATAAGAAGATCTGACATTTATGTTGAACACAATTGGGCCGTCTTTTGACTTTGGAGCATAATATGTGTTAAAGTTTTCAGTTTTTGTGATTTGCTTTATTTTGCCTGTTTTTTTGTTTATTTTAAACTCAAAATCATAGCCAGTGAAAGTTACTCTTGTTTTTCTTGAAAGGTCATCATAAATGTTGACGATATGATAATAATCATAATCGCTTGGAAGGCGGTCAAGCACATAAGAAACTGTGATATAAGCATAATCCTTGTCCTTGCGGACATCATTTTTTCGAATTTGAACGGTGTCATAACTTATTTCAAGTGGAAAGTCGTCCGCAAGCAGCGCAATGAACCTTCCAGTTCCTTCCTGATAGTTCCACTCACCTTTTGTTGCAGTTGAATCGTTTAGGTCATACGTTTTTGTTTTTTCATCTGCCTTTTTTGTTTCAACAAGTGTTACTTTGTCGTTTGCTTGATCGGCGTTGATTGCCCTGTAACCAATTTTTGCCGCTTTAAATTTTAAGAGCATTTCAGTTGCCAAACTTTTAATGTCGGCTGGGAAAATTGAATCAAAATAAAACCATTCTTCTTCCAAACTTTCGGTGCTGGTTTTGATCAAATTTCCGTCCATGTGCTGCGAAAAGCCGCAATTAAGATGCAAAAGTTGCATATCCAAAGTGCCATACGCTTCAAGGGTGTATTTCAAAGTGGAAGTGCTGCCCTTGCCATTGTTATATATGTTAAGGCCATAATTTATTAAGTCAATTGGGTCGGATGGAAGATTTACTTTTTCTGACGTTGAGTCATCGTTAAATTCATCATCGCCGCCAACGCCGATGCTTGGGTCTTGCTCAGCACCTCCCTGCTCAACCACCGGGTCATTGATCGCCGAAGTGGTGGAATAAGTGTATAAATCCATCCCTATGTAAGCGCCAAACACAAGGACTAAAAAAGTTGTTATTATTGCATATCTGACTTTTCTAGATTTCATAATTTCAACCTTTTACTTATGTTATTTAACTATATTAGTTATGTTTATTTTACCAAATGAGTTCGCTTGTGTCAATAAGTATAACAAAAAAACTGACTTTTTTGTCAGTTTTTGTTAAGTTTTTCATACACTTTGTTCACAATTGTTGGCTTGTCCATTGTTTCAAATGTTTGAGTGAATGTTGCGTTTGACGAAATTTCCAATTTGCCTTTCAGACCATAACTTTTGAAGGCTTCCCTTCTCACATATTGGCTGAGCCGGCCTGTTTTTTTGCTGATTTTGAACTCCATTGTGTAAGAAGAATAGCTAACTGTGCGAAGGGCACTGTTTGCCATGTAATAATCATTTAGCATTTCAGGAAGCTTGTCCAATTTGTATGACACAGTGATATATTTGTATTGTGGGTCTTTTCGAATGTTGATGTCAGTTATTTCCACAGTGTCATAACTGATAACAAGCGGAAATTCCATTGAATAAATAACCTTGAATCTGTTTTTCCCATTTGCAACATTGTAAGCACTTCTTGTTGTTTTGCTACCAAGATTATATGACCAATTGGAGCAATTTGCTTCATTGGTGTTTATGTTTATTTCAGGTGTTTCAACACAATCAATGCTATCACGAGCCAAGTCAACATTGATTGCACGATAGCCAAACTTGACCAAATCGTTGCTTACCAAAAGCCCTTCGATTGTTGAGTCGCCTATGCCGCCATAATAAAAATAACTTTCTTCCAAATTTTGTGTCGGAGTGCGGGCAATTCGGCCTGTGGCATATTGCGTTACATGTGCGCCAAATCCACCATATTCCTTTGGCAAAACTCCGCTGTTTTGAACGATAAAGTTAAACCGCGACAAACTGCCCTTGCCATTGTTATAGATGTCTAGCGCATAATTTATAAGTTCAATTGGGTCAGTTGGCAGTTGCTGCGACTCAGATGTTGAGGGAGAATCAGTGATGTCACTGTCAACGTTTGGGGTAACCGAGTCAGTTATTTGCGAATCCTGACTGCTGTTTGCCCCTTGCAAAATTGTTGGCACAAAAAAGCCCACCCCTATATGGGCTGCACACAAAGCAACAAGTGAAAAACATATTATGTTGTATCTTACTGATTTTGGTTTCATCTTCGCCCTTTTTTGAATGGGACAAGCCCATTATAAACTATCTTTCAAAAGGGCCGCTTTGTTCATCGATGAAAAGTTTTGTGTTGTTGACACAACACTGTCAACTCCAACATCAAGTCCCATTGCATGAGCAGTTGCATGGAGAGCTTCATTTCGGGTTATAGAAACAATGTAGCCATTTTTTTTGTTAATTTTAAATTCAACTGTCAAAGATCTGTATTCAATCCCAGTCATTGCCCCAGTGCTGCCAAAGAAATCCAAAAATTCCTGAGAAAGCGAGGTGAAATCCTCAATTCTAAATGAAATTATTTGATAATTTTTGTTGTTTTTGTCAGGTTTGTTGCTTGAATTTGAGGAATTTTTTTCGGTGATTGCAATTGGAAAATCCAATCCTTGAAGGATTTTATATTTTTCAACCGCTTGATTAATTGTGTAAGTTTTGTTTTCTGATGCAGCAGATAGGTCATATGAATATTGCTTTTGAGCATAAGAATATTTGTTTGTTATGGCAGCTTGAACTGTTTTGTTTGCTTTGTTGACATAAAAACCTTTGAAATAGTTTGCAACCATTCCACTTGCCATGCTTGGAACTTCGCCAACAGTGTGATAATAGTTTTCTTCAACCGAAACCCTTTCGCCACGGCTGTTAACACCGCTGTTCACCCTTCCCTCAACAATTTGAGTTACGCTCACACCTGCAGCCGTGTTGGAAATTGTGGATGTGAATGTGCTGGTGTAACCTTCGCCATTGTTGAGAATGTCG
>CANQRE010000051.1 GCA_947626175.1 uncultured Clostridia bacterium | reverse complement strand
CACAATGCTTTCGAAAACAAGTAGTTTTATTGTGACTTTAACGGTTGATTATTTTGGCGAAGAAAAAGAAATTAAGATGACTATTTCTAGAAAAAATATGATGTCCGGTAGAACATTTACTTTAAGCATAGACGGCACTGACTATGTTGGCGATCTTGTTGATTAAAGGTTAAATGTTCAATAATAAGCAGTTTAGGTAGCTATAAATCAAAAAAGGAGATAAAAAAGTGAAAAAAGGTTTAAAAATTGTTTTAATTATTATCACCGTGTTGCTGACTTGTGCTATTTGTTTTGCATGTGGATATTGGGCTTCACGTAGTTTAAACAAAAACAATTCTAGTGAGTCAAACAAAGATTCCAATGTAATGTTAGTGTGTGAACATAGTTGGCCTAAACTTAGTGAGACAAGCATGGAATGGCTGAAAGAAAATTTAACGGATGAAATTTTCTGTGCCCATGAAATAGCTTTTGAAGCATTGGAAAATAAATTTCCTATTGATCCATATTATTCAATCACAATGTCAATAGAATGTGGCTTTAATGATGGTTCAACAGACACAGCTAATATAAAAATCAACATCCCAATTTCACAGGATGCAAGTGAGAGCTCTATTCCAACAGACGTAGATCAGACTATAAACCTTGCGATAAACTGTCAAAATAGTGAAAAAATCAATATAACATATGATTTTCTTGAGCGATATCCTGACAAGCTTGTGGATTCGGTGTTGCTATATTTTGTTGGAACGTATAAAAACAATGACAGTATTATTTCATTAACAGAAAACAAAATCAGCATGAGCCACTTAAGCGAAACAGGCGAACCTGTCGTAGATAATGAATATAAAATTGTTCGAGCGATTGATAAAGGTTTTGTAGGAAATTCCATGGCTAGGTATAGACGAGTTTTAGTATTAACGCACGATAATTATGGTCGGGAAAAATATTTCACATTGTTTGCACAATCTGACACATTATCTTCTCATAAAATATATGTTGGTGAAACTGAATCAGCAACCGCTTCTCCAATGTATGTAGCGTTTGAGCAGGTAGTGTAACATGAAGTTTCTAGGCAGCACATTTTCCATTATATTTGAAGCCTTGACATGTGTCATAAGTTACTTTCTTGTTTCGTTGTTCGTTTCGATTGTATCGCATGGCAGCATATTGGCTATTGTTGGCGGAATTTTGTTGTTCCCATTTACATTAGGTATTGTGTTGAGCGGTGTTGTGTCAAATTGTGTTGGTATAATTAAAAGCATCATTTCTAAACAAAAATGGTATTTCGTATTGTTGCGAATTTTAATATTTGCCGGTTTTGTTATTAGCGTTGTGCTGAGCTTTGTTGTGTAGGTTATGGTATGAAAAAATTTAAAACATATAGGCTTCCATTAATTGAAAGATTTGGGCATCATTATGCTTGGTTAAAGTCATTGTTTTGGCTTATTTTAGCATGTGCCATCATAATTCCTGTTATGGCTGCGAATAACTGGAATTTGTGGTATTTGCTTTATTTTCTGCCATTTATTTTGTTGAGTATATTAAGCATCGTTCATATAGGCCGGTGGATATATTGTAATTCACGTTATAAAAAGTGGCAGCATGATGTTGCCGCATCAACAAATCATTCTGCAATATTTGGCGGGCCCCCTGGCTCATGTAAAACTCTCACAGCTGTTGCATCCATTTATGAAATGGCCAAATATTCATGGGAAGAGTTAAAATGGGAACGTTGGCTTATTTTACATAAGGTTTCAAAAAAAGGCTATGTTTTAACTGACGATGATAAAGAAATTTTAGATGCTTATGATTTTTACACGAATCAAGACGGTGTGCCTTGTTTGGGTTCAAGTATTCCGATTTATTCAAAAACATATAAAAAATATAGCTATGAGTTTAATATGTCACATCTTACGCAAAATGCACGTGTCCCATATCGTATGAATGCTTTAGTGGATGAAATAGGGACTATGACGAGTGTTGATGGTGCACGTAAACGACAGGAAGGAAATTCAAGCGTTTTAAAATGTGCTGATATGTTTCGCTTTTGTCGACAGTTTTGTGAACTTAGGCTTATAGGAACGGAACAAGATCCGAAGAACGTTTATATTGATGTTCGGCGTGTGCAAGGTGAAAATCGTATATATAAATCGCATAAAGAAGTTTTGAAACCACTTATTTTGATTTGGATATTCAATAAGCTTAAAAGTTTTTTTGCAAATAAAGACAAGGCAACGTCTTATCTTTTTGCAAAGCAAATGTTGCGATTTAAACAGTTTTTGAGATCAAATGGTTTTATCGAGATAAGATATCGATATTCAGACGGCAGTGTTGATTCAAAGGAAACAGTGAAGGAGAGTGAGTCGTCAATTGAAAAAGGTCAAAAAGGTTTAATCTACTTATCTTGTTTGCAAGAGTGGCGATATAACTCTCGTGTTTATCGGTCAGCTTATCAATCTATTGAGAAAAAGCTTGATATGAAGCCTTATGATTCATTGAGTTTGTCGAAGGCTTTATCATGTAAAATGTTACGGTCTTATTTGGCCAAGAAAGAGACATAATGTCAATTTTTGTTGCTCGTAAAAGAAGAGATAGGTTTACCTATCCTTCTTAGAGCACAAAAATTGACATTGGCCGAAACAGAGTCATGACTTATCGGTGATAATGTGTGCTAGAGAATGTTATTTTTTAATTCATATTGAATTTAAAATAGCCTATATAATCATCCGATTTCGCGACCAACGGTCGCGGAGTTGCGAAAATTGCATTTAGTAAGGAGGAATGGTGAAAAAAATTGAAGATTTGCAAGACAAAATTGCAACAATTCTGGAAGCGCAAGGATGGAATCAGAAAGATTTGGCAAAATATTTGAATGTTAATGAATCTCAAGTGAGTAGATGGATTACGGGTGAAAGTGTGCCAAGGTGGAAATACGGCTTTAAAATAGAGCTGTTGTATGAATCAAGCGCATAAAAATGCAGCTGAAACGCGCTTAAATCGATTTTGATTGTAAAAAAACCGCTAAAAAATGAATTTTTAGCGACATGCTTTATTCAAGTAAAAAAGACCTTTTTCATAAGGCCTTTTTAAACCGGGCGTGGGGTCAAAATGGGGTCAAATTGTTATAAACTCCTTATAAATAAAGGGATTTAGGCTATCCCTAAGAGCCTTTTAATCAAGGGGTCCCGGGTTCGAGCCCCGGGTGGGCCACCAAAAAAAACGCCGAAGGGCGCTTTTTTTATTCACCCGGGGTTGCAAAGATTTGATAATCTTTGCGTTGCCCATGGCAACCGAACCCGGGATTCCCGGTCTCACGTTGTTCGACACTCGCTAATCGCCTTTGGCGCCGACTCGTCACGAGCCCCGGGTGGGCCGCTAATTGTGCTTGGCTATGTGTCACCATTGTTTTGGTTATATAAATTTGACAAAAAAAGCACCGGCAGGTGCTTTTTATTGGTTTTTATCAAACAGGTGGCAAAGTGTCATAAAAATCGGCCTGTTCTTTTTCATCGGCATATTCTTCACCATATTTTTCAAGAACTTCGTCCATATATTTGAATGTGAGCGATTGTTCTTCGTTGAAAGGAATTTCGTTGATATAATTTGAAAAAAGTGATTTAAATTCATCAAGCTGCATGTAGCTGCAAAAAACATTGTTGTAAAGCTCTTCCAATCCTTGCAAAGATGGCTCATCTTCAAGCCCAAAGCTGCTGTTTGACACGTTTTGCAATTGTTGGCAAAGCTCAGCATAATTTTCATAAATTTCAGTCAAAGTTTCATAAGTTTTTTGTTGTTGTTCATTGAGTTTTTTCATTGTTTTTCTCCTCCATGGCTTTAGGATATCACCGCGGGCGGCATTTGTCAATAGTGATTTTTCAGCAAAAACAAATCTTTCTTATTTGTTTGACAACATAGAATGAATAAGTTTATAATACAATAAAGTATTTCCAGCGGTTGATTTAACTTAAAAGGAGAAACGTATGTTAAAAGTTTTTGTTGACTCAGGCAGCAGCATAAAACCAGATGAAGCAAAAAAATATAACGTTGAAATAATCCCACTTCAAATTATGCTTGGCGACAAAGAATATCAGGACGGAATAGATTTAAGCATGGAAACATTTTATCATGCTTTGATTGATGAAAAACAATTTCCAAAAACATCTCTTCCAAACCTTGTTGAACTTGAAAAAAAAGTGCTTGCTTGCACAAAAAAGGGTGATGATGTGATTATTATCACAATCTCGTCCAAAATTTCAAGCACAAACGAGTCTATCAAAAAACTTTTTGAAAACAACGAGCATGTCAGAGTGATTGACAGCAACATGGCTGTTGGCGGAATGAGGCTTATGGTTGATGAAATCAACAGACATCGCGATGAATCAGTTGATCAAATTGTAAAGCATGTCGAGGAACTTATTCCACGCATAAAAATCATGGCAATTCCTGAAACGCTGGAATATCTTTTCCGTGGTGGCAGACTTGCAAGGCTTGAGTGGCTGATTGGAAGCATGCTAAAAATTCATCCAATCATTGGATTTAAAGATGGCAATGTTCATGTGCACGCAAAAAAAATGGGAATTCGCAACGCAATGGGCTACATTGTTCATGCTTTGGATGAACTTGAATGCGATCCAAATTATGATATCATTGCTTCTTACACTTACAGTAAGAAAAATGTTGACGACCTTGTCAAAATGACTGACAAAAAATATCTTCCACAAATCAATGTGTATGATGAACTTGACCCAGCGATTGCTGCACATTGGGGACCAAACGCTTTTGGATTTATTTTTGTTGGCAAAAAGTAAAAATTAGAAAAAAATACAAAAATATGGCAACGAAGCCATATTTTTTGTACTTAAAGCGCAATTTTTTGTTTTTAATAAAAAATTAAATGTAATAGCTCAAGGCAAATCATTTTATTTTTTTTTGTTATAATTTTAAAATTTTCTCACATACTAACTCCTGAAATCGGGGGAAGCCCTCAAAAAAGGAGATATTATGAAAAAAACATTAACGATTTTGACAGCAACTGCGCTTGTTGCAGCATGTGGGCTCACAATGGTGGGCTGCGGCGGACAAGAAAGCCATGTGTCAAATTCACAAGAACTTGTCAAAGCGCTTCAAAAAGGTGGCGAAGTTGTGCTTGACAAGGACATTGCAATTGATCAAACAGTTGTAATTTCAAACAAGGTTAGGCTTAACCTTAACGGAAAAACATTGACGGAAACCTTTGATTGGGACGCAAAACCAGCTCAACAAGGCAAAAATGTGATCACAATGTTTAATGTTGCTGCCGGCGGTGATTTGACCGTGATTGGAAATGGAAATGTGGTCAGTGACGACTTGTATCTTTTCAATGTTAATGGCGGTTCAGCCGAGGAAGAAAAAGCAAGTCTTGTGATTGAAAGCGGATCATTTACTTCTGACCTTACATTGGTGCAAGTTGACAAAGGGACAGCCGAAATCAAAGGCGGAACATTTAAGATAAATCCAGAAAACAGAACCTATGGCACAAAGTATATGCTTAATGTGATTGACGAAAATCGTCAAACATCAAAAATATCTGTAAGCGGCGGAACATTCTATAACTTTGATGTTTCAAAGGACAACAACGGTGACGGAGCATATATTGCC
>CANQRE010000050.1 GCA_947626175.1 uncultured Clostridia bacterium | reverse complement strand
GCGGGCGCAACTTGTGAAAGTTTTGCCACATAATGGCGACAAAATAATTCAAGATCAAAGCGGTGAATATGCTGACAAAGTGCTGTATAAGGGTGAATATTTCCGCGTTCGTTCTCCGCGAGAAGGATATGAAAGCAAGGCATTTTTGCAGCAAATAAAGGATGGCGAAGTGCAAAGTGAAACAGAAATTCGCCATGATTATTATCTTCCGCAGGATGGAATAATTGTTGAAGGGGCAAATGAACTTGGCGAAGGAATGACTCTTCCTGAAAACAATGTCACATTCATTCCGCCACAAAAAGTTACACAAACAACAACTGAAACGGTGCGAGCAAAAATCGAAAAGGAAAATCCTTCGGCATATAATCCCTAAAAAACAGTGAGCGTTTGGCGGCGATTTTCGAATTTTGTAAAATTTTGTAAAAAAATCACGATATTTTTACAAAATTGCTTGGAAAACAAAAACAAGCGTGCTATAATCTTTAGAAAAGGGGGTAAAGGTTATGGCGAGTTTTGAGGATTTTGCAAACGAAGAAGCCACAAAAGTTTTGATAGAACTTGGAATTCCGGCAAATTTGCAAGGTTACAGATTTCTTAGAGAGTGCATTGTTCAAGTCAGCCTGAACAGCGATATGCTTCGCAATGTGACAAAAGTTTTGTATCCAACAATCGGCAAAAAGCACAATCTAAGTGGTGGCGTGGTTGAAAGAAGCATGCGTCATGCAACAGATCTGGGCTTTTTCAAAACGGGTTTTAAGTCGCTTTGCAAATATTTTGGCATTTCGGAAAATTTTGTAAAATTCAAGCCAAGCAACAGTGAACTTATTGCCGTGATTGCGGAGCATATCACGATTGCAGCCAACAAAAAGGGCATAAAAAACAAACAGTAACGCAAACTTTTTTGACCGCATATAAAAAAATGTGAAAAGATATTTCTTGATTGGCATTTGCGGAATCAGTATGTCAAGCCTTGCAATTTACTTAAAAGGGCAAGGTTTTTTTGTTAGGGGATATGACAGATCAAATTTATCCGAGCTTGAAAAGCATTCAGTTGAAGTGACTCACGAAAAAAACACAAGTGACATTGATTGGGCAGATGAAGTGATATATTCTTCCGCATTTTCTCAAAATGATTTTCTTATTTCATATGCGAAAAAAATTCACAAGCCGTGTTTTCAGCGTGGAAAACTTTTGGGCGACATTGCTTCAAGGTATGAAAATGTTATTGCGGTTGCCGGCTCACATGGAAAGTCAACAGTAACTGCCATGATATATTCAATTTTGCGTGTGAGCGGCCAAAATCCCACTCTTCATCTTGGAGCAATCCAAAAAGAAAGCGGAAAAAGTTATGATCACGCTGGCAGCAAATATTTTGTGACCGAAGCGTGTGAATATCACGACAATTTTTTGTTTCTTCACCCAAGCATAAGCGTTGTGACAAATGTTGAAAAAGAACATCTTGATTTTTTTCAATCGTTTTCAAATGAAAAAAAGTCGTTTCAAAAATTTGCCAAGCAAAGCGGCGTTTGCATCAAAAGCCTTTCATATCAAAGCAAAAACATTCGTTGTGACAATTTTGGCCGCGTGATTTTTGATGTTGAAAAAAATGGACAGAAATGTTTTTCAGTCCATCTTTCAATTGGCGGAACTTACAATGCTCAAAATGCTTTGTATGCAATTGAAGTTTGCAAACTTTTGGGCATAAGTGATTGCCTGATAAAACTTGGCCTTGAAAGTTTTAAGGGTTTGCAAAAGCGTTTTGAAAGGGTTAACTGCAAAGCAAAAGGAAATGTGTTTTTGGACTATGCACACCATCCGAGCGAAATTGAAAGCGTGGTAAAATCAATTGCAAAGATCAAAGGGAAAAAGTCAACAGTTTTTCAGCCTCACACCTTTTCCCGCACGCTTATGCTCATGGATGATTTTGTAAATGTGCTTAGCAAGTTTGATGAGGTGATTTTGTTCAAAACTTATGCTGCCAGGGAAGAAGAGCAGCCAGAAGTTGAGCAAAAACTTTTGTCAAAATTGTCGCAAAAAACAAATGCTCAAATTTGTTGCTGTCAGTCTGAACTTGAACAAAAGCTTTTAAGTTTTCAAAGTGATGTGCTTGTGATTATGGGGGCTGGCGACTTGCCTGAAAAATTGCTTGAAAGCGGGTTTATTTGGCGAAATTAACAAAAAATAACACAAAAAAACGCAGTTTTTCACCCAAAAAGCATAAATTATTGCGCAAATTGCAAAATATAAGAATGTATTACAGTTATCATGCGCAAGCAAAAAAGCTCATAAAGCAAGGCTGTTTGATCGCAAGTGAAGTGGTTGAAAACTATCATGGCATAAAACCCGCACTTGTGCTTTATTTTTCAAATCACAAGCCAATGCCCATTCGTCAAAATCACTGGGATGAATACTTTCAGCTTATTGAAAAATTTTTGTAAAACTCAAAATCGCACATATCTTGCTGAATTTGGAATTCGCGAAGAAATTGATGTGTATATCAAAAATTCCCAACCGGTTGTGATCACTCCAAGGCAAACTGAAATTGTGCTTTTGTAACAAAAATCCTCTTTTTGAAGGGGATTTTTTAAAATCTTGAAAAAAATTTAAAATTTTGTTGACAATTGAACACATATTCAACTATAATGACAATGGTTGAATAATCTTTCAACCAAAAAAAGGAAGGTAAACATGACAAAATGCAAATGTATGGTTTGTGATTGCAATGTGATTCATGCTGAGCAAGTTTCAAAGGCAAAAAAGTCAATGCTTGGCGATGAACTATTGTTTGACATATCTGATTTTTACAAGGCGCTTTCTGACAGCACAAGGCTTAAGATCATCAATGCCTTGGACGGGCAGGAGCTTTGCGTTTGTGACATTTGTCAACTTTTAAACATGACAAAGTCGGCGGTGTCACATCAACTAAAGTGCCTTCGTGAGCTTAATCTCATCAAAAGCCGTAAACAAGGCAAGCAAGTTTTTTATTCGCTTGCGGATGAACATGTGATAGACGTTTTTGAAATAAGCGTAAAGCACGTTTTGGAGAAGAAAAATGAAAAGAAAAGTTAATATCACTGGTCTTGAATGCCCAAATTGTGCCAGAAATCTTGAAACAAAACTAAACAAAATTGAAGGGGTGAAAAACCTTAAAATTGAGTTTGTCAAAAACACATTGACGTTTGAAAGTGACAATCCCGATCAAGCGCTTGTCAAAATCACCAATATGGCAAAGCAAATTGAGCCGGAAGTAAACATATCTGGGTCAAATCCTCAAAAAAAGTGGATTGCCGTCGATTTGATAACTCTTGCAATAGGCCTTGCAATTGGGATATCGCTTTTCTTTATAAAAGTGCCAACTTGGGCTTATTACACTCTTTATGCGCTCAGCGCACTGTTTTTGGGCTGTAAAACATATTTAAAAGCCGCAAAACTTCTTTTCAAGGGCATAATCAACGAAAATTTGCTTATAACAATTTCTGTTATTGGGGCAAGTTTTGTCAGTTCCCACAATGAAGGACTCATGGTGATTGCCCTTTATTCAATAGGGAAAATATTTGAAGGCCTTGCGGTTGATCGTTCGCGAAAAAATATTGCACTTCTTGCACAAATGCAGCCTGATTATGTCAATTTGTTAACTGGCGCTGCCGAGCAGCGTGTCAGTCCTGACAAGGTTGAAAAAGGCAGTTTGATTGTGGTTCGAGCAGGCGAAAAAGTTGGGCTGGATGGAACAATAGTGGATGGCCGTGCTTTTGTTGACAATCAAAGCTTAACGGGTGAAAGCTTGCCGGTGGAAAAATCAAAGGGCGAACAGATTTTGTCTGGCGGGATTGTGCTTGACGGGGTTTTGGTTATCAAAACTTCAAGCGTGCAAGCTGACAGCACAATCAGCAAAATCATGCTTCTTACGCAAAGCGCGTCAGAAAACAAGTCCAAAACCGAAACCTTTATTTCAAAAATCACAAGGTGGTACACTTTGGGAATAATCATCCTTTCAATCCTTGTTTGGGGGATTGTTTGGGCTGTGACAAAGGATTTTAGCATGGCAATATATCGAGGTTTGATTTTCCTTGTTGTTTCTTGTCCGTGCGCGTTTGCAATATCTGTTCCGCTTTCGTATTTTTCAGGACTGGGGAATGCGTCAAAACATGGAATTCTCATAAAAGGCTCCAACTTTTTGGATGCGTGTGCAAATTTAAATGTTGTGGCATTTGACAAAACAGGAACTTTGACAACAGGCAAATTCACAATTCAAAAAATCGAAACTTTTGACAATCGAACGCAAGACGAAGTGCTATTTTTGGCAGCGATAGGCGAAAAGCATTCAATTCATCCTTTGGCAAAAGCAATTGTCCTTGCTTGCAACAAAAAAATTCCAAAGGCAACTTCGGTAAAGGAAATTGCAGGCAGCGGGGTTGAATATGTTTACAAAAACAAAACATATTTTGTTGGCAGAAGGCAAAAACTTGAGCAAACTGCTGTTGAAATCTATGAAAACAACAAAAAAATAGGGCAGATTGATCTTGCCGATACCATAAAGCCGCAATCGCAACAAACATGCACTCAACTTAGGAAAATTGGTATAAAAAGCATTATGCTTTCAGGTGACAATCAAAAAATTGCAAGTCAAGTTGGAGAAAAAGTTGGAGTTGATCAAGCGTTTGGCAATATGCTTCCGCAAAACAAGTTTGATTACATTTTGTCACTAAAAAATCAAAAGCAAAAAGTGGGATATGTTGGCGATGGCATAAATGATGCGCCTTCGCTCACAGCTGCTGACGTTGGATTTTCAATGGGCATAAATGGAAGCCCCGCAAGCATTGAAGCAAGTGATGTTGTTATTGTTGATGACGATCCAAAAAAGATTTTGTCTGCAATAAAAATTTCCAAACGCACCCGCAAAATTGTGTGGGAAAACATAGCGGCATCGCTTGTTGTCAAAGTGGCGTTTTTGGTGCTAGGGGCTGTTGGCGTAACAGGAATGCTTTGGGCAGTTTTTGCAGACGTTGGCGTGACAATTCTTGCAATATTAAACAGCATGAGAGCGTTATCAATTCGCACTCGTGGGGACAACTAGAATTTTTAAACGCGGGCACGGGAAACGAGTTTCCCTAGCCGCTAAAATTCGTTTTCCCCACGGACCCCTTTTCGCACCACTGCAAGCCTTGATACCTGCGGCTTGCAACGTGGCAGATGGGTTCGTCTAACTATTTCCGCCGCGCAAAGCGCTTCCCCGGAAAAGTTAGACTCCAAAGTTAAAAAACACAGGCTTTATATAAAAGCAAACAAAACAAACGAGTTATGTTGAAGAAAGATATAATCAAATAAACATGACGACAAACACAAAGCCATTCCTTCAACGTTAACTTCGCGAATAAAAAATTGCGGGGAGAACTAGGGTTATAAACACAACCCGCCGCCGAGCGATATTGCGACAAAGTGTTTAGTTTCACTTTAAAAAGACTAAAATTTATATAGGAGAAAATCAAAAATGGCTACAACTGACTTAAGAATGACCAGAAACATTGGTATTATGGCTCATATCGATGCAGGAAAAACAACAACAACTGAAAGAATTTTGTTCTACACGGGCAAAAATCACAAAATCGGTGAAGTTCATGATGGCCAAGCAACCATGGACTGGATGGCTCAAGAACAAGAAAGGGGAATCACCATCACTTCAGCTTGCACAACTTGTATGTGGAAAGGTCACAAAATCAACATTATCGACACCCCTGGTCACGTTGACTTTACTGTTGAAGTTGAAAGATCTCTCAAAGTTTTGGACGGATCAGTTCTTGTTCTCAGTGCGCGTGACAAGGTTCAACCACAAACCGAAACAGTTTGGCGTCAAGCAACAAAATACAGAGTTCCAACAATCATTTATGTCAACAAAATGGACAGAGATGCTGCTGACTTTATGGGCTGCATTGACTCAATTCAAAAACGCCTTAAAACAAATCCACTTCCAATCCAACTCAACATTGGCGAAGCGG
>CANQRE010000049.1 GCA_947626175.1 uncultured Clostridia bacterium | reverse complement strand
AGCTCAGCGGGAGTTTCCAGTGATTGCGGCGTTAGGCCAGCTTTAAAAGTTAACGCCGGCACAACACAAAACACTTATTCTACTTTTGATGAAGCAGTTTCAAATGATCCGTCTGACCCTGACATATATAGAATCAACTACGATGAATATCACATAAAGTCTTATTATGGCTTAAGGCTTTTGTCATCTTACACAAACTTTCTTGTAAATACTGACGACCCAAAAAATGAAATTTATGGCGCTATGAAGTTTTATCTTGACAACAACATTGATTGCGGCGGAAAAACAATGCAGGCAATCAAAAACTTTTATGGAACGTTTGATGGACAGTGCCATGCAATATACAATTTAAACATTTATGGCGAATATTCAGGTTTTATTGGCGAAGCAATGGGTGCGGTGATTAAAAACTTGTATCTTTTGGATGTGAATATTGAAGGAAGTGTTTGCGGGGGAGTTATCGGAAAAGCTCTTCATCAGTTGCCGGCCGATTTGCTTGCTAGCACTGCAGATGATAAATGCGTTGTAAGCAGAGTTTATTTTGAAGGCGGAAAAATAAATGCAACATCTTTTGCAGGCGGTTTTGTGGGTGCTTGCGGTGGCAGCACGGCCTCTATAATTGGAAGGGGCGGTGTTTCCAGCACCAGCAACATTGCGCCAAGTGTTTGCATATATGAATGCGGTTTTAGAGCAAATATAACTGCAGACGTTTTATATCCTTTTGTTGCCTTTGGCATATCTGATTCGGTCAAAGTGTCAAGCTTGTCGTTAACCAACCCGACAACAACCACTTATTTTCTTCAGGGTGCAGCATATATTGAAAATTCGTATGTTGATGGCGGGGCATATGAATATGCCTGCAACAACACCTTTAGCGCTACATTTGTAAATGCATGGCATTATGCTTATGGGGCTAATTATAAACCTGAAGGAAGGGCAGGATGTTATGTTTATGAATGGTCAGAATCTGATGGATACAATGATTTATGGACGAGAAGAAATAGTGATATACTAACAAATGGTGGTCTTTTAAAATTGGAATATCCAATTCTTAGATGGATGCATCTTGGCTCAGATGGAACAGCTCAATCAAGAGATGTTTTGCTTAATGGTATGAGAAAAGGTTTTTATATCGAAGAGCTAACAGAAGATCAGCTGAAAGACCGCAATTGGACTGTTCCAGACGTGGGCAGATTTTTCCCACCGGGAACTCTTAAACCAGTTGATCCACCTTCAATCAGGCCAACAGGCTGAATATGCTTTCAAATTTTGTCAAAGTGTGCTAAAATATAATCGAGGTTGATATGGAAATGAACAAACAAGTTGAAAATTTGATTGAACTTTGCGAAGAACTTAAAACAAGCAAGGTTTTGTTTGCGGACAAAAAAATAAACAACATTTTGCAATCTATTGCAACAACTCCTGAAGTTTATTCTCTCTTGGAAGAGTGTCTTGGCGAGTTTGACAAGGAAAAGGAATTTGCAAAGGCATTCACAATGGATGCAAACGGCAACAACGTTTTTGTTATGCCAAAAGAAGAATACAAAATTTTGGCGCTTGTGTTTTGCCTTTTTGCTGACATAGGAAAGGGGAAAATAAAGTTTGATGAACTTGTTGAAACCTATTTTGCAGACGAAAGGGGGAAAATTGACACTCCAATTTTTGCAGACAAAGTTGTTGAGCCTTTTATAAGGCTTTTGCGAGAAACTTTTAATGCCTTTGATGATTATTCGCTCACTAGCCCTGAAGATGAAGGCAAGGCAAGGGTTCTTCCATTTCCATTTGAAAGAACGGTTGCTTTCCAAATGCAAATTCAAGATTTGCCAAAGGCTTTTGCGGAGATTTGTGACGTTGCGCTTGAAATGTTTGAACGCCTCAAGGAAGAGCGTGAAACTGACGCAACAATTGATGCTGAGCAGCTTTTAAATGCTTTGGTGATTGCTTGCATGGATCAAGATCTTGATTATGCAAGCGCCATGACAACAGCACTTAAATATGTTTGTCACTATGTTCGTCCGCTCAGGCACATGCTTAAAGAAATTGAAGAAATAATAAAAGAGCAAGTCATGCTTGAATCTAGATAAGCAGCATCAAAATGCTTGTTATTCCGGCAGAAATAAGCCCTTGCGATAACTTTTGAACTGAAAACAGCCACACTGGCATTTTCAGTTTTTTTAACATTGCCATCGACTGCAAAATTGTTGAAATTCCGCCAAAACTTATGAGAAAGCTGCAAATTATGCTTGCCAAATATAATGGAAGAGTTGCCGCGTCAATGCAGCCGCGCGTTAGCTCAATCATTCCTTCGCCAAGTGGCATAACTGATTTTGGCAAAAAACTTAAAATTGGCAAAAACACTTCGATGATGATGAAAAACAAACATATAACGCCGCCAACGCTCAAAACGCTTTGAACTGATGAAAGAATAATATCGCCAAAAGTTGAAGGCGGCTTTGCAATAAAATTTTTAAAGTTTGCTTCTTCGTTTTTAACCTTTATTTTTCTATATAAAAGCCCGTTCAAAAGTGCGCTTGCAATGTGCGAAACAAAAAGAATAAAGCCCACCATGGCGTTTTTTAGCAGTATCGAGCCAACTGTTCCAACAATAAACATAGGGCCAGAATTTGAACAAAATGAGCTCATTTTATATGCACTTGTTCTGTTTATTTTTCCTTGCTCATAAAGGTCGGCAGTCATTTTTGAGCCAACTGGATAACCCGCCAAAACACTTAGGAAAAACACCGAACAAGCCTGAGACGGAACGCCATATATCTTTTCAAAAAACTTTGAAAATGGCTTTGTCAAAATGTGAGTTTGGTCAAGCTCAATGATCACTCTTGTCAAAACCATAAATGGAAAAATGCAAGGCAAAACATTAAACGCCCAAGCCGACAGGCCGTTTAATGCGCAGGCAATGTAATGACTGGGATTTATGGCAAGAAGCAAAACAATCACAAGCAAAAAAATGGTAGCAAAAAAATTAAGTTTTTTCAAAAATCACCCCGAAAGATTTGACAGAAAAGCGACATTTTATTTATACTAAATAAAGTCTTATAAAAGACTTAATCTTTGAAATTTAAGGACAACCTTATATGTTTAGTGAAAAACAACTTTTGCAAAGAGCAAAAGCAAAATATAAAACAATCATCTTTCCTGAAGCAGGATTTAGCGACAGAACAATTGAAGCTGTCAAGTTTTTGAACAAGAAAAAAATTTGCAAGTGTATTTTGGTTGGGGACGAAAGCAGCTTGATCATCAGGGATAAATCACTTTTAAAGTTTGTGGTCATGAATCCAAAAACTTGTCCGCTCAAAAACAAGCTTGTCAAAACTCTTATGGCAAAACGCAAGGACAAAGGCATAACGTTGGAAGAAGCCGAAAAACTTGTGATCGATCCATATTATTTTGCAACTCTGCTTGTTGAAATTGGCGTTGCAGACGGAATGGTTGCAGGGGCGGAATGCTCAACAGCCAAAGCAATCAAGCCGGCTCTTCAAATCATCAAAACAGCCAAAAAGGGCGAAAAAGCCTCGTCCGCATTTTTGCTTTTTGGCAAAAACGACTTTTTAAATGGCAAAAGCTTGCTTCTTGCCGATTGCGGGCTTATTGAAAATCCAAATGCTGACGAACTTGACACAATTGCATCGCAAACAGTTGCAACGGCAAAAACTCTTGGCTTTGACGAAATGAAAGTTGCGTTTTTGTCATATTCAACTCATGGCAGTGCAAACAGTGAAAGCACATCAAAAATGGCTTTGGCAGCCAAAAAATTTGCAAAACCTGCAGTTGTGAGTGACGGCGAAATTCAGCTTGACGCAGCCTTAAGGCCTGAAGTTGCAAAAATTAAATTTCCTTCAAGTCCACTTCAAGGCGATGCAAACATTCTTGTTTTTCCAGATCTTAACAGCGGAAACATTGCTTACAAAGCTATGCAAATGGTTGGCTCTCTCACTGCGGTTGGCCCAATTTTGCAAGGCTTGAAAAAGCCGGTGAATGATCTTTCCCGTGGTTGCACGGTTAAGGATATAATTTTATGCAGTGCCGTGACGGCGCTACAAGCAAAGGAGATAAAATGAAAATATTGATTATCAATGCAGGCTCATCATCAATCAAATTTCAACTTTTTGAAATGAAGGATGAAAGCGTGATAGCAAAAGGCTGCTGCCAGATGATTGGCCTAAGCGATCCATTTATTGAATACAAAGCAAAAGGGCAGGAAATTGTTCGTCATGTTCCAATGAAGGATCACACACAAGCGATGAACGAAATTTTGGACATGCTCACAAAAAGCGAACTCAAAGTTATCAAATCGTTTGATGAAATTTCCGCTGTTGGACACAGATGCGTTCAAGGTGGCTGGTTTTATTCAGAAAGCGTGCTGATAACAGACGAAGTGATCAAAAACTTGAAAAAAACAAAGGAAATTTCGCCACTCCATGCGGAAGCCAACATTGGCGGAATGCTTGCTTGCAGAAAGGTTATGCCAAAAACTCCACAAGTTGTTGTTTTTGACACGGCGTTCCATGCAACAATGCCTCCAAAGGCATATATGTATGCGATAGATTACAAGGACTATGAAAAATATCACATCAAAAAATATGGCGCTCATGGCACAAGCCACAGATATATTTTGGGCGAAACGGCGCGCCTTATGGGCAAAAAGCCAGAAGAATTGAAAATCATTTCATGCCACATTGGTAACGGCTCGTCAATCACAGCCATAAAAGACGGAAAGAGCATTGACACAACAATGGGCTTCACGCCTCTTGAAGGGCTTATGATGGGAACGCGCTCAGGGGATATTGATCCAACCGTTGTTTCATTCCTTGCTCAAAAAAAGGGAATGCAGGCAAACGAAGTTGTTGAATATCTCAACAAAAAATGCGGAGTGCTTGGCGTGAGCGGAGTTTCAAGCGATATGCGTGAACTCAACGCAGCAATAAAAAAAGGCAACAAAAGGGCAAGTCTTGCACTTGACATGCTTTGCTATCGCATAACAAAATACATTGGTGCAATGCTTGCAGTGCTTGGCGGAGCTGATGCAATTGTGTTCACAGCCGGCGTTGGCGAAAATCAGGAAGATCTTCGAGAAAGGGTTATGGACAATCTTGCTTGGGCAGGAGTGAAGTTTGACCGCAAAAAGAACCTAAATCTTCCAAGGGGAACTGCAGAAGAACTTTCAACAAAAGGCTCAAAAATCAAAGTTTTCCGCATTCCAACAAACGAAGAGCTTTTGATTGCTCGCGACACAAAACGCGTTGCCAAACTAAAATAAATCAAATTTTGCAAATTGCTTGACAAAGCAAAACAAAATCAATATAATTGGAAAGAATGATTTTTTAAGGAGGAAACCACCATGGCTGTTCCAAAGGGGAAAGTTTCAAAAGCAAGACGAAATTCAAGAAATTCTGCAAATTTCAAAGCGACAGCACCAACTCTTGTTGAGTGCCCACAATGCCACGAACTCAAGGCACCACACACTGCTTGCAAAAAGTGCGGAACATATAAAAACGAAACTGTGATTGTTGTGGACAAAAAGAAAGCAAAATAACGTTTTTCACAACATATTGTTTGTCTTATGAGTGTAATACACACAATATATTGAAAAAAGTAAGTAGGTGAAAATCACTTTACTTATTTTTTTTATTTTGTTAAACTATGAATATAAAATTTTAAATAAAGGGAAACAACATGTATAAAATCGCCGTAGACGCTTTTGGCGGCGACAATGCTCCAAGAGAAATTGTGGAAGGAGCACTGATCGCAGTCAAAAAAAATCCAAACATTCAAATCATTCTTTGCGGGGATGAAAAACAAATAAAGCAAATTTTGGCGGGACGAGATGAGAAAGCAATTGTGATTTCGCATGCTCCAGAGGTGATTTCAAATGATGAGTCGCCAACTCAAGCTGTTCGAAACAAGGAAAATTCATCTCTTGTTCGTGCTTTTGATTTGCTTAAAAATGACAGCGAAGTGATTGCTGCCATATCTGCTGGATCAACAGGAGCAATT
>CANQRE010000048.1 GCA_947626175.1 uncultured Clostridia bacterium | reverse complement strand
ATCAAGGCTGTGATGGCGGCAAAACAGGGTCAACAAATGAAGCTGGATGCTGCCTTGCTGCAACGGCAAAGCGCGCTGATATGCGGCTTGTTGGAGTGATTGTGGGCGCAAAGGATTCAAAAACAAGGTTTAATGAATGCTCATCGCTTTTTAACTATGGCTTTGCAAACTTTTCAATAACAAAATTGGTTGAAACGCAAAATCCAATTGCGTCAGTAAATGTTTCAAAAGGCAAAGTTTCTCAAACTCAAGTTTTTGCTGAAGAAAGCTTTTCCGCACTTCTGAAAAAAGGCGAAGAAGAAAACTACAAAATTGAAACAAGCCTTCCAAATTTTGTCAAAGCTCCTGCAAAATGCGGGCAAAGCGTTGGAAAGGTGATGATATACAAGGACGGTGTGCTTGTCAAAGAGATAAATTTGATTGTCAAACAAGATGTTCAAAAGATGAGTTTGATGGAAACAATCGAAAAAATTGGCGAAAAATGGTAAAAACAACAAAGCCGCTTCAAAAGGAGCGGTTTTTTTGTTGTCAAACAATCTTTTTTTTGCTATAATAATATAGCCTATGTTGTTTTATTTCTTCACACTCAACTTAACAGGTTGGCAATTTATGGCATTTGTGCTTGCATATATGCTTGCAATATTTTTTGCCTTTTGCCTTCATGAACTTTCACATGGCGCTGTGGCATATTGGTGTGGCGACAAAACAGCAAAGCAAAGTGGGCGACTAACGCTTAATCCGTTCAGGCATATTGACGCATTTGGGCTTTTGTCATTTTTGTTTGTTGGCTTTGGCTGGGCAAAACCTGTGCCTGTCAATCCGCTCAACTTTCGAAATTACAAGCGTGGCATAAGGCTTGTGTCAATGTCAGGTGTGATCACCAATTTGATTTTGGGATTTTTGTTTAGCTGCTTGTATTATTTTGTTGGGGCTGGACTTAATGGGGCAAACACATTTTTGCTTTTTGTGAAATTCTTTTTGTCGATTTCAACAACAGTCAACATTTCACTTGCAGTTTTCAATCTTTTCCCAATATATCCTTTGGATGGATTCAATTTTCTTTCTTCATTCCTAAGTCCAAACAACAAATTTGTGCAGTTTATGTATAGATATGGCGGAATTATCCTTTTGATTTTTGTGATTTTGCCTGTGTTTGACACGTTGTATTATTTCCTGGTTGGCGGAATTGAAGATTTATTTCAAATGTTTTGGGGGCTTTTTTAGATGAGCGAAGCAGAGCAACTTTCATTATTTGATGACAAATATCGTTTTAAGCTGGAGAACTTTGAAGGTCCTTTGGATTTGTTATTGTATCTCATTCGCTCTTACAAAATGGACATTATGGATGTCAAGCTTGCCGACATAACTGACCAATATCTTGAATATATGAATCAGCTTGACCGAATTGATGTTGAAAAAGCCAGCGAGTTCATAACTGTTGCCGCAACGCTTGTGGAAATAAAGTCAAAGCATTTGCTTCCTGTTGTTGAAGAAGAGCAAACTGAGGAAGAGGACAGTGAAGCGCTTTTGCTTCGCAGACTAAAGGAATATGAACTGTTCAAAGAAATTGGCTCGTCACTTAAGGAGCGGGAGGACATAAACAAGTTTTACAGAGCTCCGGGCGAAGAAACTGAAAAAGTGAAAATTGTTATCAAAGACATGGTGCTTGACAAACTTTTGGATGCTTTTGCAGGCATTCTGGCAAGGGCATCGCTAAAGCCAAAAGAAGCGCCGCAGCCAAAAACAGTTGTAAAGGACAGGTTTTCAGTTGCCGAAAAAATTGTTTCAATTCGCGAATATGCCCGCAGCCACAAACGATTTGAATTTGAGGATTTGTTTGCGCCTGACATGACAAAAAGCGAAATGATAAATGTTTTCCTTGCCCTTTTGGATTTGTTAAAACTTCAGTCTGTCAGGGTGGAGCAGGACAAGCTTTTCAGCAAAATACATATCATTTCAAATGAGGAGGAAGCATGAGCACAATAGACACACAATACAATCTCAAGGAAGTTGTCAAAGCCATTTTGTTTGTTGCAGGAGATGGAGTTGAAATTGAAGCGCTTGAAGACAAATTGCAACTAAGCAAAAAAGAAATTGACAAGGCCTTAAACGATATTGAAAAGGAACTTTCTGGCGAAAGTGGCTTAAAACTAATTCGCTTCAAAAACAAAGTTCAGCTTTCCACAAATCCAAATTTCGCTTCTTACATATCTGATGTTTTAAGCCCAATTCGTGAAAAGGCACTCACTCGTGCGGCACTTGAAACACTTGCAATTGTTGCTTACAAGCAACCTGTGACAAAGCTTGAAATTGAAGATATCAGAAGAGTTAATTGTGACTATGCTGTCCAAGCCCTTGTCGATCAAAACATGATTGAAATCGTGGGCAGGAAAGATGCAATTGGCAGACCACTTTTGTTTGGCACAACTGAGCAGTTTTTGAAAAGATTTAACATTTCATCGGTTGAGCAGCTTCCATCTTATGACGAACTTTTGCTTCGAATCAAAGTGCTTGATGAGGAAGATCAAAAAACTGACAGCTTGTTCAAAAATCCTGATGATTTCAAGTTTGAAGACGAGCTTCCACAGCCAAATGAGGATGAAGATTTTTTCACCACTGATCAAAATCAAGAAAATGCTTAAAAGCGGCTTTAGGCCGTTTTTTTAAATCAAAAAAGCGATATTTCGACTTTTTTTCGCATAAAATATGCCATGCAAGTAAATTTTTCAAAAAAATTAACTCCGCGCAAGGCTGTTGCTCTTTTGATTTTGGCAGACCTGACAGCGCTGGTAGTGCTGGCGGTGTTTGAATGCTTGGGATACTAAAAAAAATTCCAATTCACCCGTCATTTTTTCTTTTGTTTTTGTGGTTTGCTTTAACTGGACAGATCACAAGCTTTTTTGCACTATTTTTTGTTGTGCTTGTCCACGAAGGGGGACACTACATTGTTGCAAAAAAACTTGGTTACAGGCTGACAAGCTTTTATCTTGCTCCATATGGCGTTGCGTTAAACTACAAGGACGGCAAATTTTTGCCGAATGATGAAGTTAAAATTGCGCTTGCCGGCCCGTGTGCAAATTTGGCGCTTAGTGTGCTTTTGAGCGCCCTTTGGTGGATCGTGCCAGCGTCATATTCTTACACATATCTTGTTTCGTCCTTAAGTTTTTTTCTTGCGCTGACAAACCTTTTGCCTGCATATCCGCTTGATGGCGGAAGGGTGTTTGTAAGTTTGCTTAGCGAAAAATATTCCCGCAAAAAAGCGTGCAAAATTTCGCTTGCCAACAACATTATATTTTCAATTTTGTTTTTTGCTGGCTTTGTTGTCACTTGCTTTGTGGATTTCAATCCAACATTGGCGCTTATGTCGGTGTTCTTGTTTATGGGCGGGCTTGAAACAAAATTTGAAGGCAAATATGAGCATGCAAGCGTGTTTAAAAAAGTGATAAAAAACTTTTCTTCCGTCAAAACTTGTGCTGTTGATGAAAGTGTGACTTTGAAAGAACTTATGATGGCAATCGATCAAACAAAACTTACAATTTTTTATATTCAAACTTCGCAAAACAAAATCAAGGTCCTAACTGAAAAGCAGGTCTTAAATCTTGTGCTTGTTTATCCGCTTTCACTTAAATTATGCGAGCTTAATTTGAAGGAAATGTCAAAATCGTAGCCACTTTTTGCATAAAAAAATTGCCTAAAAAGGCAAGATTTTTTAAAGTTAGTCAAGATATTTAAAAAGTTTTTCCATGCTTTGGCGCTCATAGGTTTTGAGCTTTTCCAAAATTTCATCCAGTTCTTTTGAAATGTTTTTGTGGTCGGAAGCGTCCTTAACGCATGTCACATAGCCCATAAATGTGCCAAACAACAATAGCTCTGCAATTTTGCGATTTGAGTGATCTGTCATTGTTGACATGTTCACGCTCATCCACATTCGCATTTTTTCAAACCAGTTGTTGCCCTTAAAGCCTTCAATTTTTTCGCTTTTTGCAAAAAGTTCACATTCCTTGCCAAGAGCTTGATAGTCGCTTTGAATTTCGGCAACTTCCTTTTTGAAAGCATCGTCTTCGATTTTTGGCAAAATGTCCTCAATTGATTGAGTGCCTGCGTTGATGTTTTGATAGATTGCGTTGACATAGTCCATCAAAAGTTCTTTTTTGTCCATAAAATTTCTCCTTTTCCATATTGTGTGCCGCAAAAATAATTCTATTCATTTTGTATACATTTTTTGTTTTTTCTCAAAATAAGGGCATGAAACTTTCAACGAAAATCTTTATTGGCATATTTATTGTTTTCTTTATTGCTTCACTTGTGCTTGGAAGTTATGTTTTTGACGGCATTTCATTTTCAAAGCAAGGCCTAAGTTTCAATTTTTCGCTGCTTGGTTATATTGGCCTTGCAGTGATTGGCATAAGCAATGTTTTTGGCTCGATATTGTTTTTCAGGTTTTTAAAAACTCAAAAACTTTCAAGAGTTGTCTTTTTTTCAACTCTTCCGCTTTCAGTTGTGTATGGCTTTTCAATGTTTTTGATAAGCGGAATATCCAATTTTGATGGCGAAGTTGCCCAAGGTGTGCAAAAAATTCTCAACGTTTCAAGGACGCAAAAATATAACATTGTGCTTTGGGCAATAATTATTACGATTGTTTATTTGTTTGCTTTGTTTTTGATTTACGCCTTTGCTTGCCGGCCAGTTCAAAAGTTTGAACAAATTGCCCACAGGCTTAGTGATGGATTGGTTAGGGAAGAAAATTTTTCAATAGGTTCATCAAAGCAGTTTAAAAACATTGAAGCGAGCCTTGAAAAAATAAATTACAACTACAAAGCCAAGGAAAATCTTGTCAGACAAACAGATTTAGAAGCGCAAAAATTTATTCCCAAGCAGTTTTTAAAATTTTTGGGCAAAACGTCAATCACCGAGCTTGAACTTGGAAATCAAGTTCAAAAAAGGGCAACAACGCTGTTTTGTGACATAACAAGTGCTGGCAAAGTGAGCTCAACTCTTTCACTTGAAGAAAATTTTAATTTCATAAATTCATATTTAAATGTTGTTTCGCCAATCATTCGAAAATATGATGGCTTTGTGGACAAATATTTGGGCGATGGCATATTGGCAGTTTTTCCAAGGCCGGAAAGGGCAATGGAATGCTCCAAAGCAATTTGCAGGGCAATTGAAATCAAAAACAAATCACATTCATCTTTGCCAGAAGTTTGCATTCGCATTTCAATTCACACTGGCGAAGTGATTTTTGGAGTTGTGGGCGAAGAAGAACGCAAAAGCCCAACAATAATTTCGGACGTTGTCAATTTGGCATCAAAGATGCAAGACATAAACAAACTTATGGGCACAAAGGTGATTTTTTCAAAGTCGGCGTTAAATGAAATGCCAACAAAATATGATTTTGCTTACAGATTTATTGGCTCGGTCACAGCTCAAGACCTTGACAGTGAAAGCTTGTTTGAAAATCTTGAAGTGCTGCCTCGCAAGAAAAGAGATAGGCTTGTAAAACTTAAAAACACGTTTGAACAAGGCGTTCGTGACTTTACAGATGGAAAATATATAAAAGCCCGCGATGCCTTCAAACAAGTGCTGAAATATGTTAGCGATGACAAGGCGTCATATGTTTATTTCAACACTTCTTGCGACAAGATTTCCATCAGTTGACAAAATGAACAAAAAAGTGTAAACTTTTTTGCATGAACTTGAGAGGTAGGCAAACTCAAAAATGCCCAAGATGTGGTACAAAAGCACTCATCAGTCAACACAAATGTCCTGAGTGTGGATTTATTTTTGCTCGCCTTGAAATTGCAACAAACAAAGCCGCTGGGCAAAGATACAAAGCTCACGAACGTGAAGCAATTGTTTTCACGCGAAAAACACCAATCGATTTGAAAAGGTGGAAGTTGATTGTTATCACACTTTTGCTTGGATTGTTTGGCGGACATTATTTTTACACCCGCAGGTGGTGGTGGGGACTTATGTATTTGTTTGGGTTCACAATTTTGCTTGTTTGCGTGGTGT
>CANQRE010000047.1 GCA_947626175.1 uncultured Clostridia bacterium | reverse complement strand
GGCTATTGCAAGCAGCAATATCTTCCTGACAAAATCAAAGACCACATTTATTACATGCCGGGGCAAAACGGGAAGGAAAAAAATATGCAAAGAAAAAAATTTAGAGGAGAAAATTAAAAATGTTTGGAAAAAGAAGTGATGGAATAAAGGTTAAAGGGCTTGACGCGGTCACAAAAGCAGCTCCATTTTTTATGCCTGACCGAATTGGCGCGCAAAACTTTATGAAAACGCAATTTAGATGTGAAAGCGTGGATGAATTTTTGGCAAGGCAACGAAAGCTTGGAAACAATTACACTTACACCCATATCATGCTTGCTTCGCTTGTTAGATTGTTTTATCTAAGGCCAAAACTCAATTACTTTATCAATCACAATGTCATATATGAGCACAAGGACATTTCAATTTGCATGGTTGTCAAAAAAAGGCTTGATGATGAAGCCGAAGATGTGGACCTAAAGTTCCATTTCACCGGCAGAGAAAGCTTGGATCAAGTCAAACAATATGTTGATGACATAATTGCAAAAAATGTTTCGGAAGATTCCACATATGGCACAACAAAGGATGCCGATATTTTGGGCAAGCTTCCAAATTGGCTGTTCAGGCTTGCAATGTGCTTCATAAGGTGGATGGACAGGCACAACTGCCTTCCAAAATCACTTATTGAAGCAAGCTGCTTTCATGCAAGCATGTTTGTGACAAACCTTAAATCAATCAAATTGGACGCAATTCAACATCATTTGTATCACTTTGGAACTGCAAGCATTTTTGTTGCAATGGGCAAGGAAAAAATGGCTCCTGTTGTTGAAAGAAACAAGGAGCTAAAGCTTGGAAAAGTGATGAACGTTGGAATCACAATGGATGAGCGAATTGCCGATGGATTATATTTTTCAAAAACACTGAGATTATGGAAGGAAATGTTTGAAAATCCTGATTGCTTGTTGCAGCCAATGCCTGAAGATGGCTCAAAGAAAATGGTCATCAAAAAGAAGGTCAAAAAGGCAAAAAAGAGCAAAGTGAAAAAAGCAAAAAAGGAAAAAATGGACAAAACACTTGTTTTGCTTGAAAAACAACGCAAAAAAGAAGAAAAAGAAAAACTTAGGGAAGAGAAAAAAGTTTTAAAATTTGAAAAGAAAAAGGTGGCTGAATGAAAAAGGTTATATATTTTGTCCTTTCAGTTTGTGTGATCGCATACATTGGCCTTATGATTTATGTTGCCGCTGTGCCATCATTTGAAGCACTTGGAACTTGGGGAACAGCCCTAAGATATATTTCAATGTATGGCGGCGTGGCACTTTTGTTTGCTTTTGCAATCACAAATTTCACCGGAAACATTTTCAAAATTATTCTTCTTATATTGCTGATTTTGGTAACGATATTATATGCAGTTGTTGTTGCAATGCCAGGCAAGTTTGCCGAACTTTTTGGAATTGCAAAAGCGCTTGTGCTTTAAGGAGAAAAATTGGACAAAATTGTGCTTATTGATGGAAATTCGCTTGCGAATCGTGCATATTATGCACTTCCTTTTTTAACTGATCCAAGCGGGCGAACAACGGGTGCCGTTTTTGGCTTTGTCAACATTCTTGTCAAAATCATCACTGAAGATCATCCAAAAGGGATTATTGTTGCATTTGACCATGCAAGAAAAACCTTTCGAAATGAAATGTATGACCAATACAAGGCAACAAGGCATGAAACCCCACCTGAGCTAAAAAGCCAATTCCCTTTGATAAAGGACATTCTCAGCAAAATGGGAATCACTGTGCTTGAGCAGTCAAATGTTGAAGGAGATGATTTGATTGGCTCCGCGGCCAAGCAGTTGGAAGGCAAAAAAGTTATTCTTTCAGGGGATAGAGATTTGTTGCAACTTATCGATGACGACACTGAAGTTTGGCTGACCATGAAAGGGGTGAGTGTTGTGAACAAGTTTGGCTTAAGGGAGCTAAAGGCCATCTACAACATCTCTCCAAAAGGCGTGATTGACCTTAAGGCCTTGATGGGCGACGTTTCCGACAATATTCCAGGAGTCAGCGGCATTGGAGAAAAAACAGCACTAAAACTTTTGGAGGAATATTCGTCTTTGGACGGAATATATCAAAACATTTCAAAAATCAGCGGAAAACTTAGGGAAAAACTTGAAAGCGGCAAGCAAATGGCATATTTGTCCAAACAGCTTGCAACAATCGTCACAAACGCGCCTTTGCCAACTCCGCTTTCTTCATCATATATTTTTCCATTTTCACAAAGCGTGAAGGATTTGTTCAAATCGTTTGGCTTTGGCTCGCTTTTGAAAAGACCCGAAATCTTTGGCGGCGATGTTATTGTTGAAGAAAAGCAAAAATTTGTTATCGATTCCAATGAAAAACTTCAAAATGCGCTGAGCGAAATCAAAAATGAGTTTGCTTACAATCTTGACTCAATGCAATTTTCCACAAGAAGCGGAATTATATATTCCATCAGCCAAACATTTGACATGTTTTCATCAGTTTTCACAATTGAGCAGGTCATTGAAACACTGAAGCCTGTTTTTGAAAATCCAAACATCCAAAAAATTTGTTTGGATGCAAAACAAGACATGCACTTTTTGAAAAAATATTCAATTTCACTTAACAACTTTTTTGATTTAAAGCTTGCAACACATCTCATTCATGCAGGGCAAAGTGAGCAAAAAATAACAAACTCAGTTGACGAGTTTTTTGCCCTTAAGTCTTCGCTTTGCCTTAGCCTAAATGATTTGCAGCTTGACAAGTTATACAGCGATCTTGAGCTTCCGCTTTGCAAAGTGCTTTTTGAAATGGAAGAAAGCGGCTTTAAAATTGACACAAACGAGCTTGAAAAAATTGACGTTGACATTTCAACAAGGCTTGAAAGCCTGACACAAAACATAACTGATCTGGCAGGAGAGCCATTTAATTTGAACTCGCCAAAGCAAATGGCACATATTCTTTTTGAAAAGCTTGACCTTCACGCCTATGGCAACAAAAAAAATTCAACGGGCATTGACGTTTTGAATGAACTAAGATTTGCCCATCCAATTGTTGAGCAAATCATTGAATATCGCAAACTGCAAAAGCTTAAATCAACTTACATAGATGTTTACAAGCGTTTATGTGACGAAAAAGGGAACATAATCCACACAAACTTCAATCAGTCGCTCACCAGCACTGGCAGGCTTTCAAGTTCAGCGCCAAACCTTCAAAACATTCCAACAAATGATGATGAAGGCAAAATTCTCCGCAAAATTTTCATTTCAAAATTTGATGGCGGAAAAATTCTTAGCGCGGACTACAGCCAAATTGAGCTAAGACTGCTTGCCGACATGTCAGGCGAAGAAAAATTGATTGAAATTTATAACAATGGCGAAGATATTCACACTCAAACTGCATGTCAAATTTTTGGGGTCAGCCCAAGCGAAGTAACGCCAAAAATGAGGCGTGAAGCAAAAGCCGTGAATTTTGGCGTGATTTATGGCATAAGCGATTATGGGCTGTCGCAAAACATAAAAATTTCACGCAAAAGTGCAAAGAGTTATATTGATTCCTATTTTTCGCGTTATCCAAAAGTTAAACAGTTTTCTGATGACAATGTTTCATTTGCAAAGAAAAATGGCTTTATCAGAACAAAATATGGCAGAATTAGGCACATTCCGGAAATAAATGCTTCATCGCATTCTGTTCGCAGTTTTGGCGAAAGGGTTGCAATGAACATGCCTTTGCAGGGAACAGCGTCAGACATCATCAAAAAAAGCATGCTCAATGTTTCAAATGCACTTAAAAAGGAAAAACTCAAAAGCGAACTGATTTTGCAAATCCACGATGAACTTGTGCTGGATGTTTTCCCGGGTGAAGAGGAAAGGGTGAAAAAGCTTGTTCACAATGAAATGGAAAATTGGCTTAATCTCAAAGTCCCACTTCCGGCGAATATAAACTGCGGCAAAAATTTGTTGGAATGCAAATAAATCTTTTCAAAACGTTTGCTTAAAACAAATTTGTTTGCTATAATAAAAAAGTGATAAGAAGTGGCAACAATGTTCACATGGGCATAGATTATGGCGGAAAAAGAGTTGGAATTGCGTTTTCAGATCCAACCGCTTTGCTTGCTTTTGGAAGCGAAGTGTATGTGGTAAAGGACGAGCAAACTCTGATAGATCATCTTTTGGACAAGGCAAAGCAGCGCCAAGTCAAAAAGGTGGTGTTTGGGCTTCCGCTTAACGCCGATGGAACTGAAAGTGATTTCACAAAAGTTGTGAAAAACTTTGCGGAAAAATTTCAAAACGCTTGCGGCCTTGAAGTTGATTTTGAAGACGAACGGTTTTCATCACTTGAGGCTGAAGAAATTTTGAAAGAACGAAAAATCGAACCCAAAAAGCGAAAACAAATTTTGGATCAAGTTGCAGCTGAAATCATTTTACAAAATTATTTGAATAAAAGGGGAACAAAATGAGCGCAGTTAAAAAGGAAACAACAAAAAAACAACCTGCAAAAAAGGAACCTGTGGCAAATCAAACAAAGGAAGAAATTGTCAAAGTTGACCTTCTGGATGTTTTGCTTGATGAAAAAAACACTGCTCCAATTTTTATGTATGACGACAAGGGAAGAGAACTTGAATTTGAACAAGTTGCAGTCATCCCTTATGGCGAAGAGGACTTGTATTGCATCCTAAAGCCAATCACAAAACTTGATGGAATTGCTGATGATGAAGCAATAGTGTTCAAAGTTGAAGAAGATGAAAATGGCGATGCAATGCTCAAAGTTGAAACAAATGAACAAATTGCAATTGCTGTTTTTGATCAATATTACAACCTTGTTGAAGAAGAATCTGCAAAAAGAAAAGCAGCTGACAAGAAAAAGAAAAAATAACAAGCATTTTGCCCTTGTTTTTTGAAAAATCAAAGTATATATTCTTTCAAAATGCCCATTATAACTATGCAGGGAAACCTGAATAATGGGAGGTGGAAAAATGTTTGGCAGAAAAAATGCAAACAAAGAAAGCAAGAAGAGCTCATCCGCAAAAAATTGCGGCTCAGCAAGCAGAAATGTTGAATCTTCAAGCGAAAACAAGGCATCTTGCTCATCAAAATGCGAGAAGTCTTCAAGAAAGTCTTCAAATCAATAGACTTTAAGCCAACCATGAAAAAGGAGAGGCAATGCCTCTTCTTTTTTTGTTTTTTTTAAATAATGCAAAATTATTTGCAGTTTTAAAACGGAATGATTATAATTTTGCTATGGAAAAAACAAAGAAAACAAATGTGAAAACGGCAAAAGGCCCAAATTTGTTTGTTCGCTGGTATAGGCTTGCTCAGCCAAGCAAAAAACTTTGGCTTTGGCAAATCGTGTTTTATGTTGGCTATGCGATTTTGCTGACCCTTCTCACTGTTTTTGCTGCAAGAACAATCGATTGCATGTATGAAAAAAATTGGTCGGGTGCTTTTTTAAACCTTGGCCTTGAACTTGCAACAATTGTTTTAAGAAGCATTTTTTATCACATCCAATACAAGTTTTACAATGATCAAGTCACATACATAAGGGTCGGAGTTGCAAAAAAGATATACAACAAGCTTATGCACTGCGAAAACAACGGCTTTAAAAAACTTTCCAAGGACAAAATTCTCAACATCAGCCTTAACAATATGGATTATCTAAGTGATTTTCCTGATGTTGTTTCAAGTTTTATTGCTTACAGTGTGCAAATTGTCATCATTTTGGTCACCGTTTTTGTGGCAAACTATTGGGCAGGGCTTATTGTCACAGCGCTTGGCGTGTTAAACTTTTTTGTTTATTATTGGTTCAACAAAAAAATTGGCAAAGCAATGATGGAAAGGCATGAAAAAAAGGATGGAATATATTCTTCCTATGTCAAAATCATTGATGGCAAACCTGTGATAAACGAGCTTAAGGGCAAAAAGAAATATGAGCAGGAGCTTGTTGGCAAGGTCAATGACTATTGTGATTCCTTCACAAAATATTTCATGCTTTCATCGTGGAAGGAAAGCATTTATTATGCCTTTTGGAACATTATTGTGTATTTGATAACCGCG
>CANQRE010000046.1 GCA_947626175.1 uncultured Clostridia bacterium | reverse complement strand
CTCGCGACTACCAAAAAAACTGCGCTGATGGCTTGTTTCCGCTTTCAGCGAAAAGCGTCGCCTGACGCTTGTTTTTTTTGTTACGCGGCCAAACATCGTCACAAACAGCACTCGGTTAACGGATTGCTGCCGCAATCGCTTTCGGCCTCGCTTGTTTGTTCCTCTTCCCAAAAATGACAAGCATTTTTGGGAGGCCATGTCATATCGTTGGCGTTTTGGTTATTTTAATATAACTTTTTTGTTTCTGCAAATTTAATATTTTTTGAAAGAGAAATAAAAAAACAAAGCGACAAATTGCCGCCTTTCGTTTTTAAGGTCCAAAAATTCGCTTTTCAACTTTCGGCCAAAGTTACAATATATTTTGTAGTGATTGTTTTCACATTCAGTGTCGAAAGAAAAAATTATATGTTATCTTGTGAACTCATCATTTTTCATGTCACTTACAACATCTTGCGGATCTTCACCAGCATGTATGCGAGCAGATAATATTCTTGCATAAGCTTGAAGCTCTTTTTCATTTTGTCTTTCTTTTGCAACCTGATCAATAATTTTGTCATAATTGCCTTCAGTCAAATGGGTGTCCGCAATTTCTTTTGCCTGCGCAGGATCAACCCCAGATTTGATAAGTGCCACGATTTCTTGTTCATAATAAAAATTGTTTTTGTTTTTTGACATAACTTCCCCCTAATTTAAAACAAGGAGCATATAATTATCGAATTATACGCTCCTGTTTGCTGTCGATATAATAATTTTATCATTTTTTCACGAAAAGTCAAGGTTGATTTTTTGTTTTTTTGTTATCTTTTTGGACAGCCAAATAAATTTGCTGCACTGTTTTTTCTATGCCAACAGAACTGTCAATAGACAAATTGTAATTTTTCGCATCTCCCCACGTTTGACCTGTGATGTTTTCATAAAATTTTGCACGGCGCTTGTCGGCATTTTCCATGTTGAGTTTTGCCAAATTTTCGCTATCACCATAGTTTGTCATAATTCTTTTTTGCTTGAATTCGTTTGGAGCGTAAATGAAAACTTTGAAAGGATTGTAATCTTTCAAAACATAGTCAGCAGCACGCCCAACAATAACGCACGACCCTTTTTCCGCAATCTCTTTTAACACATGCTCTTGCGCTTTTATTGCTGTTTGATTTGCTTCTGTTGAAAGATATAAATCATACAAAATGGAACTCTTTTCTTCTATTTTTTCGATATATTCCTCAGCAAGGCCGCTTTCTTGTGCTGCCAAGGCAGTGAGCTCTTTGTCATAAAATGGCACGTCAAGTTTTTTTGCAAGTTTTTGTCCAATTTCTCTTCCGCCAGCGCCATGTTGTCGCGAAATTGTTATGATAACGCCTTTTTTTGATTGCAAAATTTTTGCTATGTTTGCAGATTTTAGCGGCACGTCCTTTGCAAACTTTTTAAATACCAAAATTGTCAAAACCACCGCAATGGCAAACGTTAAGATGTCACTGATTGGAGCTGACCAATAAAACAAATCCGCCCCTGCCAAAGGCAAGAGATATGCAAGCGGAACAACAAACACAACGTCCCTTAAAAGTGCAATAAGCATTGCTCTGACAGGCATTCCAATTGCTTGGAAGAAAATTGAAATCACTTTGATAAAACATGTGAGAAGAATAAAGCCCATATAAATTCTAAACACATTCAGCCCAAGAGTTAGCTCCGCAGGATTACATGTTGCTTGCGTGAAATCGAAAGCCTTTAAAAAGAGTTGTGGAAAGGCTTCAAACAAAATCGTTGCCACAATTCCAACGATTGCTGTGTAAAGCAAAATCCATTTGAAAGTGGTTTTTACACGATCATATTTTTTTGCGCCATAATTATATCCAATGATAGGCTGCCCACCACAAGCAATGCCAATCACAATACTGATGACAATTCCAAAAATTTTGAAAGCAACAGTAAAAATTCCAATTGCTTTTTCAGCTTCAAGAAAATATTTTACCAAAAGTCGATTGTTGACGATTGTTATGATAACAATTGAAATTTGTGTGAGAAAACTTGAAATTCCAAGTTTTAAACTTTCAAAAAGCAATTTAAAATTTGGAATAAAACTTTTTAATTTAAGTTTAAAATTTTTTGCTTTGAACAAATATATCAAATGAAAAATCAAACTTACAACTTGGCCAATAAATGTTGCAATTGCAGCACCATTCATTCCCATTTTTGCCACAAAAATGAAAATCGGATCCAAAATTATGTTGACAATTGCACCAATTGCCATTGCAAACATGGCATATTTTGGGCTTCCGTCTGCACGAATAACGGGATTGATTATGCAAGCCAAAATAAAGGCAGGAAATCCGATAAAAATGAATGTGCTGTATTCAAGCGCTTCCTTTAAGCATGAAACCTTTCCTTCCGCACCAAAATATTTTAATATTGGCGTGGCAAAGCCAAAACATATTGCCATGAGAACAAGGCTGACAATAAAACCAATTGTTATGCCCGTTCCAATTGTTTTGTGGGTGTTTTGCGTTTTGTTTTTGCCCTGATTTATGCTTATCATCGCGGCAGCACCATCACCAATAAAAAGACCAAGCGCAAGGGCGATCACTGTTAACGGATAAACAACCCCTGTTGCATTGTTACCCAGTGGCAAATATCCGCTGTGGCTTATGAAAACTTGGTCAACGATATTATATAATGCCTGAATTATGAGCGACAACACGCATGGGATAGCAAACATTCTTAAGAGTTTTCCAACTTTTTCAGTTCCCAAAAATTTGTTGTCAGTGCTAGATTTTTCCATATTTTTCTCCTTTTTGCTGCACAAAAAAACAGCAAGCCAAAAAATCACGCCTGCTGTTTCCAATGTTATACGCAAATCGGATTTGTGAACAAATAGATTATATCACAAAATTTTTCATTTTGTGCCAAAAATTTTTATGTTTTTTAAATCTTTTTTCTTGTTTTTGCTTTTGGCAAAATTTTCATTTTGTTTGTAAAAATAAATAATTTGTGATAGGCTATAAACATAATAAGGAAATGACATAATCAAAATCACAGGAGAAAAATATGAAAAATTTTGTTGCTGACAAAGAAGAATTACTGCAAGTTTTGGATGAAAACGGAAATGAAACAAACAAACTCGTGCCCAGAAAAATAGTGCATGGGGGGGGGGTTGTGGCACAATGAAGTTGCTTGCATTGTTGTGAACAAACACAAGCAAGTTTTGCTTCAAAGACGCAGCCGAAACAAAAAATCATATCCAAATTGCTGGGCGTTATGTGCCGGACACGTGGTTGCATACGATGACATCAAAGATTCAATTATAAAGGAAATGAGAGAAGAACTTGTTTCCGAAATCAAAAAAGACAACATATTTTTGCTTGTTCCAAGGATGAAAAATGTGCGTGAAGACAACAAGTGTTTTGTGACGTGTTTTTGCGCATATATCGACAAGCCTGCCAATGAATTTTTGAAACAAAATGAAGAAGTGGAAGAACTTCGATGGTTTGATTTTGAAGATTTTAAAGAAATGGTGCAAACGGAAAAAAAGAATTGCATATTTAAAAATAACGAATATTACAACGCAATAATTTCCGAGCTGACAAAGTTGTTTAATAGCAAAAACTTCACGCAAAAAATGGACGCATTAACTGAAAAACTTGAAGAACTTGACAGCGAAGGAAACCCAACTGGAAGAATTGTTACGCGTGAGTTTGCTCACAATTTTGGAATAAATCACAAAGCCGTGAGCTTGTTTATTATCAACGACAAAAATGAAATTTTGCTCCAACTTCGATCCGCAACAAAGGTAAGAAATGCGGGACTGTGGGACGTTTCAGTTTCAGGTCACGTTAGATATAACGAAAGTGACTTTATGGCACTTTTGAGAGAGTGTTATGAAGAGACAAAATACAAAATCAAGGAAGAAGACGTGTCATTCCTTGTTCGATACAAAGAATCAAGAAAATTTAACGACAAATTTATTGATAACTGCTATTTCAACGTTTATTATGTTTTTGTTCATGAAAAAAACAAAAAAGTCAAAGATATGGAAGTTGACCAAACAAAATTTGTGTCCTTAAAAAAGCTGGAAAGCATGATGAAAACCTACAAAGAACTTGCATACAAGCCTGAAGCTTTTGAGGCAATTGTTAATTTGCTAAAACAAAAAAATGTCAAATTGACAGTTAAAAACAAATATTGACATCGAAAAAGCTTTGTGATATTTTATTGATATAAAGGAGAATAGCAATGCCATTTTTTGAATCAGAATATCACAGATTTCCATGTGAGGGTCTAAACTTTTTGGACAAAGATGAAGGAACTTTGTGTTTTCCATCTGACAAAACAAAAATCAATAATGACGAATTTTATGACTGCTGGGAACTGGCAGATGCCAAAATCCCTGAAGGCGTGACCGAAATTGGAGACAGAGCGTTTTATAACTGCAGATATATGTATAACCTTTCCCTTCCAAGCACGCTGAAAAAAATTGGAAAAGAAGCATTTGCCCGCTGCAGCCTGGAACTAAAGAAAGTTGAAATTCCTGAAGGAATCAGCTCGCTTGAAGAAGGAGCTTTTCGAGATTGCCAAAATTTGGAATCAGTTGTGCTTCCAGAAAGCCTTTTGCACATCAAGAAAAACGCTTTTGCAGGTTGTTACAGATTGAATAAGATTGTTTTTCATAATTGCTTTATGGTGATTGATCGAAGCGCGTTTGTGCAGGTGCCAAGCTTTTGCAAGGTTTTTGTTCCGGCAGATCAAAAAATCCCTGGCACATTTAAAACTCGTTTCGCCCCTTTCACACAATTTGTGCCATATGAAAGAGAAGTTTCCACCCCCGCTCAACCTGCTTTGCAAGAAAACGAAATTGAGGATTGTTTGAAATAATTGTTTGAAAATAAAATTGTCCATCAAAAAACGCTTGTAGAAACACAAGCGTTTTTATATAAAAATTGTTATGCAAAACTTTTATTGCTTGTCCGATTTTGTTACATATTGCTTTTTGTTTGCAACAAATGAAACAATTGAAAACACAATGATCACCAGCAAAAACACAATGCTTGTTATCAGCGACAAACGCTGCATTGTTTTGTTCATGCCGCCATTTACCATGATCAATGTGTGCTGAAGCATCAAAATTGAAACAATGCCGCCAATGATGTTGATTTCTTTAAGCAAAATCGTGGTCAGGTTTTGTGACTTTTTGGATTTTAGATAATTGATAATTGCAAAAACAATTTTATACACACAATATGCCGCCATTGCAATTGCAGGAATAATTCCAAACGCAACATCTTTTGGCTGCGTTACCATTAAAATTATTGGAGCAATCAAGCAAAAATCAATCAAAAATATCAAAATCGATGAAATTCTGTAATTTTTCATCCTTATTTTGCTTTGCTCAGCACTCCCCTTTCCAGCAAGTTTGAATTCAACAATTAGTGATGAAATCATCACACAAAACAAAAGAAAATAATAAATTGAAATGCCAAGGGCAAAGGCATCGCCAAAACTTATGCCAATATACAAATTGTAAGCGATGAAAGCTGCGTTGATGACCAATGAAAAAACTGCAATGACAATTGCTCTGTAAGAAAAGTCTTTCATGATTTTTTTGATTTGTTCTTTTGCTTTCATTTTTATCTCAACAATTTTGTTTGTGACAATTTTGTTACAATGATTATTTTAAGTTTTTGTTGAAGAACTCAACTATCTTTTTGAATGGAATTATTTTAACATTGTCATAAAGGTCGGTGTGAACGGCGTTTGGAATAAGCAAAAGTTCTTTATTTTTTTTGTATTTGCTATTTTTTGTCATATTTGCATAGGCATCTTTGCCAAAATAGCAAGAGTGGGCTTTTTCGCCATGGATAATCAAAACTGCACTGCGAATTTCATTTGAATAAGACAAACTTTTTGTGTTGATGAACGATAAAGCCGAAGTTTTGTTCCAGCCGCCATTTGAATTTAGCGAACGCTTGTGATAACCGCGCTTTGTTTTATAGTAATCATAATAATCTTTCACATAGAAAGGAGCATCCTTTGGCAGTGGGTCAACAACTCCACCAGCAAGCTCATATTTTCCGCTTTCAAAATCTTTTATGCGTTGTTCGTTTAGGGCTTTTTTAATTT
>CANQRE010000045.1 GCA_947626175.1 uncultured Clostridia bacterium | reverse complement strand
CACAGACAAGGACAAAAAAATCACAGCGTTCCACGAATCAGGTCATGCACTTTTGGCGAAAAAACTCAAAAACTGTGATGATGTTCAGGAAGTTTCAATCATTCCTCGTGGCATGGCGGGTGGTTACACAATGTCAAGGCCAGAAAATGATGATGAATTCACAAGTTATAACAAACTTATGGACGAAATTGCAATGAGCATGGGCGGAAGAATTGCCGAAGAGCTTGTGTTTGGTGAAATAACAACAGGCGCGTCAAGCGACATTCAACATGCCACAAAACTTGCACACAAAATGGTGTTTGATTGGGGCATGAGCAAAAAACTTGGATTTATGAACCTTTCATCTCAGGAAACAATTTTTGTTGGCAGAGATTATCAAACAAAAAATGATTTTTCTGAAAAACTTGCTGCCGAAGCCGATGATGAAGTAAGGTCAATTTTGGCTCAAAACTATGAAAAAGCCAAAAAAATTATTTCGCAAAACAGAGATGTTTTGGATGAAATGGCAAAGCTTCTTTTGGAAAGAGAAACAATATACAAGGAAGAAGTTGACATGATCATCGATGGTAAAACTGCGGAAGAAGTTGCCGCTTTCATGGTCAAAAAGGAAAAGGCTCAAAAAGCAAAGGAAGAAAAAATCAAAATTGAACGTGAAAAGGAAAACAAGCTTAAGGAATACGGGGACAAGGTGACCGAAGGCAAAAAACTTTTGGAAAATGGCATTATAACTCAAGAAGAATATGATATGATTGTCAAAGAGTTTGAGCAGCTTAAGGCTGAAAATGAAAAGCAACAAAAGCCAAAAGTTGAAAAAAAGCAGCCAGACAGTCAGCCTTCTACTTCGCAAAAAAAGCAAGCCGCACCTTTAAGGGTAAGGGCAAAAAAACAAGATGAAACCTCTTCAAAAGCAAAAACCACAAAAACAACAAAGCAATCGCAAAAAAGCGACAAAAAGGATAACAAAGGAGAATAATCATGCCGAAGAATGAGTTGATGGTAGATCACACAAACGTTGTAAAAAGGAAAAAAACTTCACGCATAATTGCCTTGGTTGTGCTTGTTGTTGTGTGCCTGATCAGCGTGCTTGTGATTGTTGGAGCGTGCGTTCAAGTCAATTTAAAGCCAAATTTGATTTCTTCGCCTTCATCGATTGTGATTCATGATGGCGACAACATTGTTGGTCAGTTTTCATCTGGCGAAGAAAAACACGAAGAGTTTTTAAAGGAATTTGATCAAATTTTTGAAACCAATTATTTGGTTGCACTTTTCAGTGGCAGGCTTGGGGATTACACAATTTCAAATCAAGCCGAAGCGCCAACTTGGACAAGCATTCAAAATGAGCTTAAAAAAGGCAAATATGTTGAATTTAACTATCGTGATGAGCAAGCACTCCGATATAATGATGGAAGGTTATGCCCGAACATATATTTAACTTCTTCAACGCTTACGTTCTCCTCAGTTTGTTTTGCATTGTCGGAAAGTGATGCTGTTGAAGAATTGAAAATGTATGTCAAAGTAAAGTTTTCAAACAAAACAAATGCAACAGAGTATGCAGTAACGATTTCGCAAAAAGCAAACACATATTCGCTATTCAAGCAGTTCGATAGCTTTAAAACAAATTAAGTTTGAACTTCAAATTAAAGTCTGAATTTAAAAGTTAAAAATTAAGCCTGAAGTTTAAAAATTAAAACAAAAAACAGCCCTTGCAAGGGCCGTTTTTTTAACGTTTTTTTCGCCACTTAAATCCTGTCGGATTAAAGTTGATTTTGTCTTTAAACAGCGCCCAAAGCAGCAGAATGATGCCTGAAAACGCCATGATTGCAAAAAATGTGACAATCACAACAAAACTAAAGTCAGTCATTGTGAAGAATTGTGGCATAATAAGGCTGGCCGCCAAAAGCAAAACAAATGAAGATGCCACGGTGATGGACTTAAGGGTGGTGAAAGGAATGCACAGTGACACAAGATTCAAAAATCCGGTAAAGGTTAGCACAAGAGTGACAAGTGTGTCATATTCGGTTGCGGAAAGTGTGCCAAAAATGTCACTGCCAAGGAAGATGACAACAAGCACATTCAAAATCAACAGCAGCGCCCTTGGAATTGATTTCTTAAGGACTTGCGGAATAAAGTTTCCTTGTATGAGCGAAGTGTTTGGCTGAAAGGTTAAAAGCAGTGATGGCAGGCCAATGACAAACATTTCCATCAGGAACAATTGGCGTGGAACGCAAGGATAATGCACAACCATAACAAGTGTTGCAAGGCACATCACAAGTGTGAAAAATGTTTTCATCAAAAACAGGGCAGAAGAGTTTTGCACGTTGTTGATCACTTGTCTCCCTTCCTTGACAACGCATGGAAGGGAAGTAAAGTTTGAATTCAAAAGCACAAGTTTTGAAATGTTTCTTGCAACTTCGCTTCCATCAGCCATTGCAATTGAGCAGTCGGCTTCCTTAAGGGCAAGCGTGTCATTGACTCCATCGCCAGTCATGGCCACAACTTTTCCAATTTTTTTAAGAGATTTAACAATAACATATTTTTGTTCCGGCGACACTCTTCCAAAAACGGTGAACTGAGCCGCCAGTTTTTCAACTTCTTCAAGTGAAACGCCTTCCAGCGAAACATATTTGTCGCAATCGGCAACTCCCACTCTTTCGGCGATTTTTGAAACGGTGAGGGGGTCGTCACCTGAAATGATTTTGATCTCAACATCGTTTTCCTTAAACCACTTGATTGTTTCAATTGCGTCTTCACGGATGTGGTCCTCAAGCACGATAAGGGCAAGTGTTTTGGTGGATGAAGGTGCTTTTTTCTCATCAAAAGGTTGATCCGATTCAGTCAAAGCAACCACTCTTTCGCCTGCCTCCAATTTTTGTTTTAAGATTTCGGCATAGCTTTCATCAAGGGTTGCCTTCACAAAAGTTGGAGCACCAATATAATATGTTTTTCCGTTTTTGAAAGTTGTTGCAGAATATTTTCTAGAAGACGAAAATTCAAGATTTGCCGCAATTTTCATATCTTTTCGTTTTCCAAATTCTTTCACAAGTGCAAGCGTTGTGGAGTTGGAAGTTTCCTGCCATCCCAAAATGTTGGACAAAATTTTGTCAACGGTTTCCTTTTTTCTTTTTGAGGTGTAAATTGTTTCAACAACATTCATTGTGCCGTCAGTGATTGTTCCTGTTTTGTCAAGGCACAAAACGTTGCTTCTTGCAAGCATTTCAATTGAGTATATGTCCTTGACCAGTGTTTTTTTGCGGGCAAGCTTGACAACTCCAATTGACAATGCAATGGTGATCAGTAAAAACATTCCTGCGGGAATCATTCCAGTTATTGCTCCAGCCGTTGCGGTGAATGAATCCTTCAAAGTGCTGTCCAGCAAAACATATTCCTTCACAAATGTCAAAATTCCAAGCGGAATAAGTGCAATTCCAATGTATCTAAGCAAGCGGTTGATGTCTTTGAACAAGTTGGATGATGGAGCCTTAAATTCCTTGGCTTTTGCGGCAACAGTTTGAATGTAATTTTCCTTTCCAATTTTGTCAACTCTTGCCTTGCATTTTCCTGAAACCAAAAAACTGCCTGCAAGGATTTTGTCATCCACGCCTTTTTTTATTGGCTCGCTTTCGCCGGTGAGCAGGCTTTCATTCACTTCAATTTCGCCGTCCAAAACAATGCAGTCGGCAGGAATTTGGTCTCCGCTGGCAAGTTCAATCACGTCATCAAGAACAAGGCTTTCAGAGCCGATTTCAACCCTTGTTCCATCTCGCAAGGCCTTTATTTTTGGCATTGCCACAAGCGAAAGTTTTTCAACGCTGTATTTTGCTCTGCATTCTTGAATAATTGCCATGGCGGTGTTGCAGGTGATAACCAGCAAAAACAGCAAATCGCTGTAAGCTCCAACACAAACAAGAGCAATTGCAATCAAAATCCAAATAAGGTTAAAATAAGTGAAAATGTTTTTAACAAAAATAGAAAAATAGGAACGAGATGACTTAACAGATGAACTGTTTGTAAGTTTATGCTCGTTTCGCTCTGCAATTTCAGCTTGCGTCAAACCGATGTCTTTGTTTGGGCTGTAACGCACAATTTGAAAATCCTGAACGTTTTTCTTCATCATTCAAATATACAAAATAATTGCCCTTAAAGTCAAATAAATTCATTTGCTTGACAAAAAACAAAAAGGGTTTTATCATAAAAATATGTTAAAAGAAATTGAGCCAAGTGAAAGTGCAAAAAAGCTGGCAAAAATTGTTGGCGGCGAGTTTTATCTTGTTGGCGGCTTTGTTCGAAACAGCCTTTTGGGGCGAAGCTGTGAAGACGAGGATTTGTGCAGTGCATTAACGCTTGACAAACTTGAAAAAAAACTTGCCGGAAGTGAATTTTCGCTCAAAAACAAAAACAAAACTCTTGGAACTTGCAAAATTGTGACCGAAGACAAGAGTTTTGATTATGCCACTTTTCGCAAGGAAACATATGTCAGTGGCCACACGCCTTCAGAAGTTGTTTTTGTTTCCGATTTGCAAACAGATGCTCAAAGGCGTGATTTCACGGTGAACAGCATTTATTATGAAATCAACTCGCAAAAAATCATTGATCCTTTTGATGGCATAACTGACCTAAAGAAAAAACGCATCAGGGTTGTTGGCCCACAAGTTATGCAAGATGATGGCATAAGGATTTTCAGAATGCTGCGTCTTGTGGGGGAATATGGCTTCACAATTGTTCCTCAAACACTTGCGGCGGCGCAAAAAAACATTTCAAACATAAAGGATTTGTCAAAGCAAAAAATGGCGGAGGAAATCCAAAAACTGTTTAATCGCACAACAAACAAAGGTGCTGCAAAAGCCATTTATTTTTACAACAAACTTGGCATTTGGAAAAAACTTGGCTTTGATTTTGACCATATCGTTCCGCACATGATTGCCCGCTGTGATGACAAATTCAAGGCTTTCGTCATTGACATGATAGACGCCCAAAAGCCAGCAAGCGTTTCGTATTTTGTTACAAAAGTTTTGGATGAAACAGGTCTAAGCAAAAAAAAGGAAGCCGAATTTATAAATGTGATCTCGGGCTATTATGACGCCTTAAATCACTTAAAGAACAAGCAATATTTTTTCAAATATTTTGATAATTTCCCTCAAATTTATGAAATTTTGATAAAAAAATCAAAATTTTTGGCACAAAAGTATAATTTCTTTTACAGATATATCATTGCTCACAAGCTTGTGATCAAAACAACGGATCTAAAAATCACGGCAAAGGATTTGAAAAAGAATTTTCCGTCAATGCCAGAAAAAGCTTATGAAGGCGTGCTGATGGAAGCACTAAGCGATGTGTTTGATGGCAAATGCGTCAATGCAACAGATGCGCTTATAAAGAACATTGGCAAAAGACATTATCACAAATTTAAATAATTTTTTTGCATTTTGACATAATAAAAACATGTCAAGTGGCAAAACAAAAAAATGGTCAGGTTTGTATTGGGGACTGGGCGCAGCGATATTTGCGGTTGCACTGATTTTGTTTTGCCAATTCTTTTTTGTTGACAATCTTTCTGCCAAGGACACTTTTTTGGATGGGACTGTGGTCAACGGCATTGATGTTTCGGGGATGACACGAAATCAAGCGCAAAACATAATTTCTTATTCACTTCTTTCAACGCGTTCGGACATAAAACTCACCCTTACATATAACGACAAAAGATGGGAGTTTTATGGCAATGATTTTGAAATCAAAAATGAAGTTGAGCCAGTGCTTACGCAAATATTAAAAAACGGACGGGAAGGAAATTTGTTTGAAAGGATGAAAAAGAAAAATGAAATCAAACAAAATGGCCTTTTGGTCAACGTTTCTTACAAAACTGTGCTTGGCGGCCTTGAAGAAAAAATAGAATCCATAGCCGCCGAAATTGACAGGCCTGTCAAAGAGCCACAAATTGTGTTTGATCCAAATGCAGAAACAATGTTTTCACTTTCAAAAGGCGAGAATGGAGTTTGCGTAAATCGCGGTGAGCTTTACAAGCAAATTGACATAGCATTGCAGCAAAACAAACAGGCAACAATAGAAATTCCAGTCACAGAAATTCCAATTGAGTTTGATGAAGAAAAAGCTTTGCAGGCAATTTCGCTTCGCTCCACGTTTTCAACAAGCTATGCTTCATCGTCAAATGCACGGAAAAACAATGTGTCGCGCGCTCTTGAAGCGTTTAATGGGCAAGTGTTGCTTCCAGGCGAAGAAATGAGTTTTAACAGTGTAACAGGCCCAAGAACGCTTGAAAATGGCTATAAGCAAGCCAACATCATCGTCAATGGCGCTTATGTCAAAGGTTCTGGCGGTGGCGTTTGCCAAGCATCAACCACGCTTTACAATGCGCTGTTGCTTGCAGGGGTGGACATATTGCAAGTCAGCCATCATTCGCTCCCAGCAAGTTATGTTCCATTGTCGCTTGATGCCATGGTTTCCGAAGGCTTCAGTGATCTTGTGTTCAAAAACAACCTTTCTGCTCCAATATATATCAAAACATATTCCGACAATGAAAATGTTTATGTTCAAATTTATGGTGAAAAGTTTGAAGAAGGTGTGTCGCTAAGAACG
>CANQRE010000044.1 GCA_947626175.1 uncultured Clostridia bacterium | reverse complement strand
GCAATCACATGGGTGTTTGGCTTGTTCACATAAGGAGTTAAAAGTTTTTTAAACAAAAACTGATTTGGCATTGATGTTTTTGGCATAACGCCGGATGAAGACAACTTTGCATAAAAACTGTCAGCGTCAAGCCCTTCAGGGAAAATTTCATCACCAAAACGAACTTCGATAGGGGCGATGATTATTCCATACTTTTCAACATACTCCTGTGGAATGTCACATGAAGCGTCTGCAATGATTTTGTATTTCATTTTGCCACCTTTTTATTTGGTTTTAGCTTGTTTTTTTTGCTTTTTTTTGTTCAAGTTTTTGATTTGTTTGTTTTTTCTGATTTTTTTGTTCAAGTTTTTTAAGTTCTTTTTCAGCTTTCTTTTCTTTTTTGTTTTGTTTTTTTGTTTTTTCGTGGTCAAGGATGTCAAACAAGTGATGTTCTTTTTCTTCTTTGCGTTCTTTGTCAACACGTTTTTTAAGTGGAGCTTTGTCAAATGGAAGCTTAACTTTGTCAGTTCTCATGCGAACTTCAAGTTGATTGTAAGGGATTGAGATGTTGTTTCTCTTAAGTTCGTTGAAGATTGTTTCCATAAGATAAAAGTAAACGTCCCAATAATCTTCCTTGTCCACCCAAACACGCAAAACAAGTTGAATTGAGCTTGCGCCCAAAAGGCTGAGCATGCAAAATGGTGCAGGGTCTTTGTATATTCTTCCTTCGCTTTCAACAACTGAGAATATAACTTTTTTTGCCTTTGCAATGTCCGCTTCATAAGCAAGGTCAAAAGTCAAATCCACACGCCTTGTTTTTTGAGCGCTAAAGTTTGTCATTGCGTTGTTGACAATTGTTGAGTTTGGAATTGTGATTGCTTTGTTGTCATTTGTCACAATTGTTGTTGCAAGAAGGTTGATGTTTTTAACAGTTCCTTCAACTCCTCCAACGCTCACATAATCTCCCTCGTGGAAGATTTTGCTTGAAACAATGATGATTCCGTTTGCAACATTGGACAAGCTGTTTTGAAGAGCAAGGCCAATAGCCAACACTGCAGCCGACAGGGCAGCAACAATTCCTGTGATAGAAATTCCCAAAATTGAAAGCAGCACAATCACATAGATAAGCCACAAACAAAACTTTATGATGCTTAACAAAAACTTTTGGGCGATTTTGTCAAGCTTTGTTTTTGCAAAAAGTTTTCTGCAAATTTTAATAAGCACTTTAACAACAATAAATCCAATGATAAGTGCTGCAAAAAAGCCAAGGATGGCCCAGCCTTTGTCAATGAAAAAGTTTTTTATTGTATTCCAAGTGTCTTGCCAGAATTTATTCCAATCCATTTTTTCACCTCTGAAATCTAATATAACTCATTGCAAAATTTTTGTAAAATGATTTTAGGCACAAACACAAAATTTGTCGTAAAAGGGAAAAATATCATATATATAATGATCATGAAAGAGCAAAATTTGAAGGAAAATTTAAAAGCAGAATTTGCCAAACTTTTAACAAGTGACAAGGCTCGGCAATGGGAAAGCGATCATCAAAACGATTGCAAATTTTTGTCCCCAAGCCTTATAGATCAAGGCATAACACTTTTATGTGACCTAAAAAATTTTAAATATGATTTTTATTCAAGTGCTTTGATCCGCTTTGAGCTAAAGCAAATTGATGACAAAAAATTTTTAAACATTCGAAAATATTTTTCTTCCAGTGATTTTGACAAACTCATGTTTTCAGAAAAAATGTTTAAAAACATGACCGGTTATGTAAGAGAGCAGGCGCAAGCAAAAGGGATTGATAAAAACAACAATGTGATAGACGAAGTTTGCCGCCTTATTTCTCATGAAGGCGAAAACATGTTTTTGATTTTAGATGATGAAAGAGTGTTAAAAGGAAAGTTAAAAGTCGAGCCGGACAGAATTCAATATGTTTATCATTTCATTCAAGCCCAGGGCATCAAAATAAGTTTGATGCAAACAAAGGCGGTCGTTTTGACAAAAAATGATTTTGCTTCTTCAGCTTTTTTTCAGCAAATCAGCGAAAAAACAGATCAAGAAAACATGCAAGTGATTTATTACACTCCTTTTCTTGATCAATTTCCTCCCAGACAAGCATATCAAAAAAAGTTTGGTCAAAGCGTTGAATTTGAATTTTTGCAAGAAACTTATTTGTCAGAAAAATAATGAAAATATGCAAAAAACTGCTTAAAAAAGGCTTAAAAAACACAAAAAAAGCACATTTTTGTGCTTTTTTCATTATGCAATGATGTTTGGCGTTGAATTGTTTGAAGAAGGAAGATCAAAATCATATTCATTTGGCTGAAAATCCTTTGCCAAAATATCATCTCGAATTTGTGGCTGCTTCATTTTTTCTTGAACAAAACGAAGCTCATCAAGCGACACTTTGTCAAGATCTGAACTAAAGCTTTTCAAATTTTCAACTTCAACATAATGCTTGTCGCCTTCAGGGGAAACATAGTTTTTCACAAATTTGTTGGACGAAGTGTCAAGTTTGAACATAACATTTTCAAAAGGATCTTTTTTCATCTTCATTGGTTTGTTGTGCTTTTCAAAATAAGCTTGCTCTTTTTCATTTTGAGCTTTTATCATGTTTAAAAGTTGGAAATATCTTTCATCGCAAACAATATCGGCAAGCTCAACTGCGTATTTTCTGCCAAAAACATCTCCGATGACAACAAAGATTATTCCGTCATGTGAAGATTGAAAATCGTGCTCGGCAATCAAATCTTTTCGAAATGGTTCTTGATAAAAACGACCGCGTTTTCTTTTTTGAACTTTTTCTTTGTGAGTTAGTTTTGGTTTTGGCGGCTCAGTTAGCTGATGATGATAATTTAATTTTCCAAAAAACACATTGCAAAGTGGAATAAGTGCCCTTGGATTTGGAACTTGATTTTTGTTTTTCATAAAACATCCTTTATTTTTTTTATATCAAAAATATTATATCATATTTAGGCATGTTTTGCAAGCATGGGGTCATTTGTTGGCAAAATACTTTACAAAAAAAGTTATATTTGTTAAAATCAAACAAGCAAATGGAGAAAATATGACTTTAAAAGACCTTTCGAATGCAATATATCCAAACGTTAACTTAACAGTTGACGAAATTTTGAAAAAATATCCGCCGCGTAACCTAAAAAACGGACAAGTTGTCACAAGATATGCGCCAAGTCCAACGGGGATGATGCACATTGGCAACTTTTTTCAAATGTTTATCAGTTACAGTCTTCGCAAAACAAATGGCGGAGTGTTTTTTTTGCGAGTGGAGGACACTGACGAACAGCGCACAGTCAAAGAAGCGGCGCAAGTGATATATCAGGTGCTTGACAAATTTGGAATAAAGCCAGACGAATATCAAACTTTGGACGGCAAAGATATTGGAAATTATGGCCCGTATGTTCAAACACAAAGGCTGCAAATTTATCAAGCTTTTGCCAAAAAATTGGTTGCGGAAGGCAAGGCATTTCCTTGTTTTTGCAAAAAAACCGAAGGCAAGGCGGATGTTTTGGAGCAAAGAAAAACAAAATTTGTTGAAAATGATGAGCGTGAATATGACCCTTGCCGCGATATGCCAATAGACGAAGCAATCAAAAGAATAAAGGCCGGCGAAAAATATGCTATTCGCCTAAAAACAAAAAACATTGGAACTGAAAGAGTAAAGTTTTATGACCTTATCAAAGGCGAAATAGAAGCCAAAGCCAATGCAAAGGACTTTGTCCTTATCAAAAACGATGGCGTCCCACCTTATGCGTTTGCCCATGCCATTGACGACACGCTTATGGGCACAACAATTGTTGTTCGCGGGGAAGAATATATTGGCTCAACTCCAATGCACATTGAACTTTTTGAAGCCCTTGGGTTTAAGCCGACAATATATTGTCACAATCCTCTCATTTGGAAAATTGGCGAAAACGGCAATCGCCGCAAAATTTCAAAGAGATATGATCCAGAATTTAACATGCAATTTTATTTTCAACAGGGCTATCCAAATGATGCGGTGTTTGAATATTTGTTAAATTTGATTTCGTCAAAGTTTGAAAAGTGGCGTTTTTCAAATCCAAATGCGCATTGGTCACAGTTCAAGTTTGACATCAATGACATAACGGCTGTTTCGCCTGTTTTTGACATGGTAAAACTTAATGACATAAGCAAAAATGTGTTTGCAAAAATGAGTGCAACCGAGGTTTATGATGGCTGGCATAACTGGGCAAAGGAATATGACTTAGCTCTTGCCAAAGAACTTGAATCAAACAAAGAAAAATATGTGATGCTTTGCAATATTGACCGTGAAAAGCCAAAGCCACGAAAAGACATCTATTGTTATGGCATGATCAAAGATTATTTTGACTATATCTTTGCTCGCCCAACAACAACAGAACTTGAAAATGGCGATGAAGAAAAATATGCCGAGTTTGTCAAGGCTTATGCAAAGGATTTCAAGCTTGCGTCAAGCAAAGAAGAGTGGTTTGAAGGCGTGAAAAAGGTGGCAATGGAGCTTGGATATGCTGTCGACAACAAAAGTTACAAGGAAAATCCAACGTTATACAAGGGCAACACTGCCAAAGCTTGTGAGTTTTTGCGGCTTGCTCTCACAGGAAGGAAAAATTCTCCGGACCTATATGAAATCATGCAAGTGTTAGGGGAAAGCGAAGTCAAACATAGACTAGACATATAACAAATCAAAAAAAGCACTTTTCAAAGAGTGTTTTTTTTGTAACAAAATATTTGGGCAATTGAGTTTTGGCCGAACAGTAAACAATTTTAACATAGTTTAATATTGTCAAGAGGGCATGTCTTACACAAATCAAAAATGCTGCCATTTTGGAATGAAAAACTTCGAAGTCAGTCTTCGAAGCCATTTTTTAAAATTGCATAAGATAAACTTTGCAATAGCAACTGAGAGAAATTTCGTAGAAATTTGCTCGAAGCGTAGTTTACTGCTTTTTGCTTGTTTTGCTAGCCGCAAAAGCCACGTTTTGTCGCTCCCTTTCTCCTTTTCCCAAAAATACAAGCATTTTTGGGAGTCCCTTAGGGTTCAAGTCCCTTCAAATTATAACAAAAAAACGGCTTTTGCCGTTTATTATTTTGGTGCGAGTGGTGGGACTTGAACCCACACTCTTTCGAACACGCCCCTTAAACGTGCGCGTCTGCCATTCCGCCACACTCGCAAATCTGGTGAGATACTTGCTTAGTTTACACCATTCAAGTTAAAAATGCAACCTTTTTTCACAAAAAACAAAAACTTTTCGCCAATTTATCAAAAAAATAATTTTAGTGCTTTCAAAAAAATATCGATTTTAAAATTTCGTGCTATAATAGGGTTGTAAAAGGAGAGAGAATGAAAAAGATAACACAGGACGCAGGGAAAAAACAGCTTGGCTCGTTTGCTCCCGACTTTGCACATTTCAACGATGATGTGCTTTTTGGCGAGAATTGGAACAATCATGACATTGACCTAAAAACAAGGTGCATTGTCACTGTTGTTTCTCTTATGTCGTCTGGAATAACTGACAGCTCGCTTGTTTTTCACTTGCAAAATGCAAAAAACAATGGAGTTAGCAAAAAGGAGATCGCAGCCATAATCACACACTGCGCATTTTATGTTGGCTGGCCAAAGGCGTGGGCAGTGTTTCGGCTTGCCAAGGATGTTTGGGATGAAAAATTAAATGCAAAAACTGAGAAAGAAATTTATCAAAACTCAATTTTCTTCCCAATAGGCAACCCAAATGATGCCTTTAAAGATTATTTTGTCGGGCAAAGTTATCTTGCACCTATTTGCAAAGAGCAAGGCATTTTTAATGTAACTTTCGAGGCAAAGTGCCGAAACAATTGGCATATTCACAAAGCAAAGTCTGGCGGCGGACAAATCCTTATTTGTGTTGGCGGCAGGGGTTATTATCAGGAATATGGCAAAAAAGCGATTGAACTTAAGCCGGGCGATTGTGTGAATATCCCAGCAAATGTCAAACATTGGCACGGCGCGGCAAAAGATAGTTGGTTTTCACACCTTGCCATTGAAGTAAAGGGAACAAAAACTTCAAACGAGTGGCTCGAGCCAGTTGACGACAAACAATATAACAAATTGAAATAAAAAAGGAGAAATTATGGAAGAATTAAAAATCACAAAAGTGTGGGATAAAACCTTCCCAAAAAGTGAAAAGGTTGGCCACAAAAAAGTGCAATTTGTCAATCGTTTTGGCATAACCTTGGTGGCAGATATGTATAAGCCTAAAAACGCAAGTGGGCTTTTGCCTGCAATCGCAGTTTGTGGCCCTTTTGGTGCGGTAAAAGAGCAAGCGTCTGGCCTTTATGCGCAAACTATGGCAGAAAATGGCTTTTTGACAATCGCTTTTGATCCATCTTTCACAGGCGAAAGTGGTGGATGGCCTAGAAATGTTGCAAGTCCAGACATCAACACAGAGGACTTTCAAGCGGCTGTTGACTTTTTGTCAGTTCAAAAAGATGTGGATAAGAATAAACTTGGCATCATTGGTATTTGCGGTTGGGGCGGAATGGCATTAAACACTGCCGCCATTGACACGCGAATTAAGGCAACCGTTGTTTCAACGATGTATGACATGAGCAGAGTGAGTGCCTATGGCTATTTTGACAGCCTTGACGAAAACGGCAGATATGAAATTAAAAAAG
>CANQRE010000043.1 GCA_947626175.1 uncultured Clostridia bacterium | reverse complement strand
TCAGTTTTGAAATAGGTTCTTGACTTGTTTATGTCAGGCGCAAGAACTTTGAAGCCTTCCTTTTTTGCATAGGTCGTGTATTTTTTGATTTCATCCGAGTTGGTTATGCGGTTGTTGAGCACCGCCGTCAAAAATTCCGCTTCATAATAGGTTTTAAGATAAGCCGTTTGATAGCCAACATAGGCATAGGCCGCTGCGTGCGATTTGTTGAACGCATATTTTGCAAACTCGGCCATGCGGTCAAATATTTTTTCCGCCACTTCGCGCTTATGTCCAAGTTTGACAGCGCCAGGGATTGACGCTTTGCCTTCCGGATCGGTCCAGCCTTCAACAAACTTCACCCTTTCGGCAGCAATTTTGTCAACTTTTTTCTTTCCCATAATTCGGCGAATGTTGTCGGCTTGTCCAAGCGAAAATCCAGCCATAACCTGCGTGATTTTCATAACCTGTTCTTGATAAACTATGCAGCCATACGTAACATCCAAAATCGGCTCCAAGCACGGATCGTCATACACAACAGCGGACGGATCTTTTTTGCACTTGACAAACTGAGGAATGGAATCCATTGGCCCAGGTCGATAAAGCGAAATCCCCGCAATAATATCGTCCATGCAAGTTGGCCCAAGGTCCTTCATAAACCGCTTCATTCCGCCACTTTCAAGTTGGAACACCGCATCTGTGTTGCCGGAAGAAATAAGTTCAAAAACTTTTGGATCATCATATTCCATGTTGTAAAAATCAATGTCAACGCCGTGATTTTCTTTGATGTAATCAAGCGCTTTTTTGATGTCAGTGAGCGTTCGAAGCCCCAAAAAGTCCATTTTGAGCAAGCCCAAATGCTCGATTTCAATCATATCAAATTCAGTGACAATTTCTTCGCCATTTCTTGCAAGTGGAACAAAATCACTTACAGGTTGCGGCGCAATAAGAACGCCCGCCGCGTGCATTGAGCAATTGCGCGGAACTCCTTCCAGCTTGATTGCCATGTCAACAACTTTTCGAATCAGCTCGTCTTCCTCATAAGCCTTTTTAAGGTCTGGAATGACAAATTTTTCATTTTCAGGCTGCTTGCTTTTTCCAAAATAATATTTTAAAACTGGCTTGTCTTTTTTAAGCCCTTCAGGTGGAAAATTTGGAATTTCTTTGCAAAGCTTGTCAACTTCGGAAATTGGAAGACGCAAAACTCTGCCAACATCACGAATGGCGTTTTTTGCCTTCATAGATCCAAAGGTCACAATGCCGGCAACATGGTCTGCGCCATAACGGCGTTTGACATATTCAATCACTTCACCGCGCCTATCCATGCAAAAGTCAACGTCAAAGTCGGGCATGGAAACACGCTCTTTGTTGATAAATCTTTCAAAAAACAAATGATATTTGATTGGGTCAACTTTTGTTATGCCAATTGAATACGCCACCAAGCTTCCTGCGCCAGATCCACGTCCCGGCCCAACAGGAATGCCATTTTGACGAGCAAAATTGATATAATCCCACACAACCAAAAAGTATTCCACAAAGCCTTGTTCGCGGATTGTGTCAAGCTCCATTGTGAGTCTGTCCTTAAGCTCATCGGTGACAACTGGATAAAGTTTTTCAAGCCCTTCCCAAGCCATTCTTTCCAAAAATTGATAGCTTGTTTCGCCAGTGTCAGGAACATAAGGCGGAATATAGTTTTTGTTTGCCGGAAGTTTGTAAATTTCATCAACACTTGGATTTTCTGCAAGCGATTTTGTTTTGATCACAACATTGCATTTGTTTGCAATTTCAATGGTGTTGTCAAGCGCTTCTTCAAATCCTGGCAAAGCTTCAAGCATTTCTTCATAGGTTTTGTAATAAAACTCATCGGTTTCAAACTTCATTCGGTCAGGATCATCCACAAATTTGTGCATTTGCACGCACATAAGCGCATCTTGAAGCTCGGCGTCTTCCTTGTTAAGATAATGCACATCGTTTGTGGCAACAAGTTTGATTCCAAGTTCCTTGCCAATTTTTGCAAGATTTGTGATCACAATTTGATCTTCGGGCAAATAATGATTTTGAATTTCAAGATAATAATCATCGCCAAAAACATCTTTATGCCACTGTGCACACTCTTTTGCTTCGTCAAATCTGCGTTGCAAAATAAGTTTTTGCACGTGTCCTGCAAGGCATGCGGACAGGCAAATAACACCTTTGGAATATTTTTTCAAAAGTTCATAGTCAATTCGAGGTTTGTAATACATTCCTTCAACATGTGCAATTGAAATAAGTTTCAAAAGATTGTGATAGCCTTCATTGTTTTTTGCAAGCAAAATCAAGTGGCCAATGTCTTCCTTGCTTGTGCGAGATTTGTGGTCACGGGCTATGTAAAACTCACAGCCGATAATCGGCTTTATTCCGTTTGTTATGCATGCTTCATACATTTTCAGCGTGCCATACATGTTTCCGTGATCGGTGATCGCAACAGCCTTCCACCCCCGCTCTTTGGTGATTTCAATCAGCTTTTCAATGCGTGCCAGCCCATCAAGCAAGCTGTATTCGGTGTGAACATGCAAGTGAACAAATTCTTTCATCGCTTTCTCCTATTTTAGCTCCTGTGCAATTTTTATGAGTTTGTTAAGCCTGTGATTAAGGCCACTTTTGGAAAGATTTATCGAAGAAAGTGATTTAAGTTCTTCCAAACTTTCTTCAGGGTTTGCAAGCCGAAGCATTGCAACTTCTTGAAGCGTTTCTTCCAAACTTTCAAGGCCTATTGTTGAAATTATTGTGTTGATGGCATCAATTTGTTTGATGCTTGCGTCAACTGTTTTTGAAATGTTGGCATTGATGCAGTTGACTTCGCGATTTATTTGATTGCGTTTTTCCCGCCTTATCATTTCATTTGACAGGGCAAGCACCGATTCGTTTGCCCCCACAAGCGCAAGCAAATCCTTGATTGATTCAGCTTCCTTTAAATACAAAACAAAGTTATTTTTTCGCTCAACAAGCCTTGAAAATATACCAAATTCGCTCAAAATTGAGCTTGTGTCGCTCAAAAAGTCATAATTATGGCTGCTTAGCTCCAAATGATAGCCGCTGGTTGTTTTTTCTTCTTCTCGCTCGCTAAGGCGAATTGAGCTTGTTCCGCATCCAATGTATGCCCCGCGCAAAAACGCAATTTTTGTTTCGTCATTTGGCAAAATGTTTGGTTCAACGCCGCTGATAAATTGATAATCCCCGTCCACCAAGCCCAAAAGGCCGCAGTCAACAAGCAAACTTTGAGCGCAGGAAGAAGGAATTTCAATGCGATAATATGGCGTTTTGTTGATGACATAATCGTTTTCGATATTCAAGGCAAGTTCATTGCCATACAAGCTTTTAACAAGCTCGTTGACAAAAGGAAAAAGTTCTTTCAAGTCCGAAATAATTGAAACACGAAAGCCTTTTGAGTTTTTTTCAAGTTGCCCGCATGAGTGTAACAATCCCGACAAAAAAGCAAATGCGGTGTCCGCAGTTTCCAAATGCGAATTGATGATTTCAATTTTGCTCGTTTTTGAAAAACTCATTTTTCTCCTTTATTTTTTGTGAAAAGTGACGCTTTTGTCAAGATTTACAATCAAATTTGAAGGAATTCCAACCCTGTAGGCTTGATTGAACGCAAGATTGCACTCGCCAACCCTGTCAGGTGAATGGGCATCGGAGTTGATAATAAATTTCACGCCTTCTTCTGCCATAATTGAAAGCTCTCGGTCAGAAAAATGTGTTCTTTTTCCGTTGAGTTCAACATAAATGCCCTTTTGTTTTGCAAGCCTTGCAACAGCCAATGTGTCGGTTGGGCAGCCATAGTTAAGGTGCGTGATAATGTCGATTGGATATTTGTCAAGCGCACGCAAAAACGCAGTTGTGTTGCGAGCAATACGTTCTTCGCTTGGCTTATATGGCGAGCCAAGCAAGTTTTCATAGGTCAAATGCCATTTATCTGCAAAAGTTGGGGTTGAAACAAGCGAGTGGTGACCCATCAAAATTATGTCCAAATTTTCATAATCTTGTTCCTTTAGGTCAACCTCGCCAGAAAGTGAAATCAAATTTGCCTCAACGCCAAGCAAAATATCAATGCCGGTCACTTCTTTTGCGTTTAAAATATCTTCCCGCAAAAGAGGAATGTCCTTTCTGCGAATGCCAAAAAAGGTGTGATTAAAGCCATGGTCGGTTATGGCAATTTGTTTTAAGCCCTTTTCTGCAGCCACGGTTGCATTTTGAAGGACTGTTCCCTTGCCATGATTGTGCCTTGAATAAATTGTGTGGGTGTGATAATCACCATAAAGAATCATTTTAACTCCCAAAGTTTGGCATTATGCCATAAATAAAGTATAGCAACAACCCAAAACTTTTGCAAGCAACTTTATGGTTTAAACAATTTTGATTTCTCTTTCAAAACAAAAGCCGTGATTTTTTGCAACCTGCTCAACAATTTCAATCAAATCCAAAACATCTTGCGGCGAAGCATCCCTTTCATTCACAACAAAACCCGCGTGTTTGTTTGAAATTGTTGCTCCGCCAACCCTTATGCCTTTCAGTCCCCACTCATCAATAAGTTTTGCTGGCAAAAAATTTTCGCCGCGTTTAAAAACGCTCCCCGCGCAATATCCAACCGGCTGTGAATTTGATCTTTTTTCAAAAAATTGATATTTTTTTTGAATTATTTCTTCTTTTTTTGCGGTTTTTAATTTAAATTTTGCTTCCAACAATATTTCGCCTTCACTTAGCGGCCCTTTGCGATAAGAAAAATCCAAACAGCTGCGGCAATTTATTTCCCCATTTTTAAAGGTCGAAAAACTTGAAACAAATTCACAAATTTCACTGCCAAAAGCACCTGCGTTCATACATATCGCTCCGCCAACAGTTCCCGGAATTCCACAGCAAAATTCAAGACCCGTCAAATTGTTGTTTTCGCAAAATTTGCATAGCTCACTCAAATTTGTTCCTGCTCCGCAAACAATTTCATCATTTTGTAAAAAAATATATGAAAAATCCTTCATGCAAACAATTGTTTGATAGGTTTTTTCAGTGAATAAAATGTTTGAACCATTTCCCAAAACAACAATATTTTTATTTTTGCCAAAGCGATCAAACACATAAGCAAGTTCAATTTCATTTTGTGGAAAAAACATTTTTTTTGCAATTCCGCCAATATGAAAAGTTGTGTAATTTTTTAAAGAAACATTTTTTAATTTTTTTATTTTTATTCTCATATTAAAAAAATATATGTTTTTAACAAAAAAAATGAGCATTTTTGCCCATTTTTTGTTTTATTTTTTATGCCGCAGGTGGAACTTCTGTGAAACCAGAGTCAATCATCTTTTGGAAAATGTCATCTTGCTGATCAATAAATTCTGTTGAGTGATAAAATTGCCTTAAGTGTGGAATGCCATCAAGATTGTCATCATAAAAATACTCGCTTCCTTCCAAACTGCCCTTGATAACTCCTGCTATGAAATTTTTCTTCCCTGCGCGGAAAGAAAAACTGTAAACCGAATTTTCTGGCATATGTTCTGTAAAGTTTTCAGTGTAAACCTTATATGTAACATTTAATTTTTCCGCATTTTGTTCGCCGCAGTCATATATGATATGGCTGACTATATTATTTGTTGCTGGAAGATTGAAAAATGAATCGTAATTAAAGCCATCACCACTTCCAATCGAAAATTCAAGTGGTTCGCCACCCTCCGTCATTTGCTCAAACATGGCAGAAACATCCATCACAGTGTTTATTTCAACATTTGAAACATCCATTTGTTTTGCATCCTTTACGTATGCAATGAGAAGCCCCAATCCGGAAGCCATCCCCGAGCATTCAATATACACATTTTTCATTGTAAATGTCATGCCTTTTGCATTAAAGTTTCCAAGCCCAGATGCCAACATAAGATCATAATTTGATGCAAACTCTTGCTGACTTGGAGTTGACACAAAACTTGAGCAGTTTTGAATCGACACAACTGATTCGCTTTCATAACCTGCCCTTGTAAAAATTCCGCCAAAGGATGGAATGCCAATGGCATAACTTACCGCGGTGCAACCAGAAATGTTCAGCGTCACCGCGGCGTTACGAAAATCGTTCATAACGCCAGCTGAAACCAAACCCGAGCCATAGCCAGTTGTTGTGTAGGTGTCATAGCCAAGAGAAGCAAACTCGCTTTTTGTGTTTTGATAAAATTTTGTTGAGGCAATGCAGTTTGTGATTGTTGCATCACTTCCGTTTTCAATAACCGCAATTCCTGCACTGAAGGAATCTGTAAAGTCATAATATTCATAAGGAAGCATATAGGAAATATCGCCAAAATTTTTGCATGAATTGATTGTAAAATTTCCAACCCCATAGCCGACAATGCCGCCCGCAAGCTGTCCGCACACCAAATCGCCATAATTTGTGCAGTTTTCAATTGTCACGTTAAGCGGCGTTTCACTTTTCGCATCAAATGATGCAATTCCGCTGCATGTAACGCCTATATCTTCAATCGCCAAACCATACATGTCGCCATAATTTGTGCAGTTGTCAATGCTGATTGTAACATTTTCATAGCTACCACCTTGTTTGCCAAGCAAATCCAAAGCCGCCGTTGAAAACCATTCAACAAAAGCAATTCCGTTTGAATATGCGCCGGCAAAAGACGCATAATTTTGGCAGTTTTCAACCCTTACTTCACTTGGATTTGCATCGCCATAAGCTCCGCCAAGGAAGCCCGC
>CANQRE010000042.1 GCA_947626175.1 uncultured Clostridia bacterium | reverse complement strand
AACCTAGCGAATCCCCGAACAATTGCGTCAAGCAATTTGAGTATGAGCGCAGGTCGCTCCGTGGTCCACTAGCTCAGTCGGTAGAGCACTTGACTTTTAATCAAGGGGTCCCGGGTTCGAGCCCCGGGTGGGCCACCAAATTTTGTGCAAAGGCCATGTCTGAATACTAGATATGGTCTTTTCTTTTTAAAATTTTCATGGTGATCATTCCATATGTGGGGTCAAAAATGGGGTCAAAAATTCTCCATACAAATTGATGAGCTTTTCCTTTGTAATAGTGGGGTCCAAATATCATTTGTGATTTGTGTGCTTGCATGACCTAAAAGTGCTTGTCTTTGTTTATCAGGAACACCTAAATAATAAAGATTTGTAGCAAATGTGTGTCTTAGCTTGTGCGGCGAACCGGTAATCCCGGCTTTCAAACAAAATGCAGCAAACATTTTTTTTATGTTGCGTTCGTTATATTGAAACAACCTGTCATCTTTTAAACTTAACAATTTTTCTTTCAGCTTGTTGGATATGTTTACATATCGGTCAGCGTTTTCTGTTTTTGTTCCTTTCACATGTAAGTAACCATCTAAAACATCGCTTTTTTTCAGCTGCAAAGCTTCATTCCTTCTTATTCCTGTCAAAAGGTATGTAAGCATTAAAGTGCTAAACTTTGTGTCTGTAATATTATCCAAAATCCGCTTTTGCTCTTCCAGAGTGTATGGTGTAGGGTGGGATGTAACAATTTTGCCTTTTGTAATATATAAGGCAGGATTCTTTTTTATATATTCAAGTTCAAGTGCTTTTTTAAAAACTTGCTTTAAAACCATGTATACAACGGCTTTTGTTCTGCTTGGTCCAAGAGAGTTTAAAAAGTCCTGTAGCATTATGGTTGTTATTGATGAAATCTTGCCTTTAATTTTTGTTAAATGCACATCTATCGCATTTCTATAAAATTTTTGAGTTGTTTCTTTTAGTGAAGGTTTTTTAAAGTTTGTAAACCAAAAATTAACAAAATCAATAAATTCCATGTCGTTTGGAACAGTTTGGCATAAAGCTTTATCCTTTTTCAGTGCGGACAATTTTTTTTGACATTTTTTCAATGATGTGTCAAACACACTAAACCTTTTTCCATCAATCGAGATGCGGCCTTCATATCGTCCATCACTTCGTTTTCTAATATTTTTTACTTTCATTTCTTCCAATTCATTCCTTTTAAAGTTAGAATTGGAGCTTATAACAACAAATTTTTCCCTTTGTAATTCAAATCTGGCATTTTGCCCATCTAGGAAACCTGAAAGTTTTATAGAATTTTCATAAATAAACTTTCCGGCCCGTCCTAATTCTTCAAGAGTTTTTTATATAGTCCATATCACCTCCAACGATAAAAAATAAGCTTGAATTATCCACAGGGCGCATTCTCATGCGGGGTAAGGGCGCATTCTGGTGCGGGGTCTATCTTATTAGTATCTTTATCTATAGTTGATAGATTAAAATTAAATTTAAATAATATCAAGCGCGCGCGTGCGCGCGAGAGCGGAAAGATTAAAAAAAGTTTTCTTGTTTAGGCGGAATATATTCCTTGCCTAGCATTCCTTCAATAAATCCAAATAGTTTAAAACATTGAATGTCGTTAAGATCCTTTATCATTGCAATAAGCTGTTGCTGATTGCTTGTATACATTGTCAGGGGCAGCCCGGATTTTGTAGGATGTCCTATAAGATAATCGACCGTTACACCGTAATGGTCGGCAATTTTGATTAAAACTTCTATAGGAGGTTCGGTTTTTCCTGACAGATATCTGCTTATTGTTGGCTGCGAGATGTTTAGGAATGTTCCAAGTGCTTGACTTGATTCCTTATTTTGTTCCATTAACAATTTTAAATTTTGCATAATATCACCTCATTCATATAATAGCTAAGCAGGAATGCTAAAAAAAGTTTTCTTGTTTAGGCGGAATATATTCCTTGCCTAGCATTCCTTCAATATATCCGATTAGTTTGAGACACTGAGCATCATCTAGTTCCTTTAGCATTGCAATAATCTGCTGCTGATTGCTTGTATACATTGTCAGGGGCAGCCCGGATTTTGTAGGATGTCCTATAAGATAATCGACCGTTACATCATAAAGATCTGCGATTTTTTTTAAATTATCAATATTAGGCTCGGCTTTACCTTGTAGGTATTTATAAATAGAACCTCGAGTTACATTTAGTTCTTCAGCTAAATCTTGTTGAGTCAAATTTTTTGTTTTCATTAAGTTTTTTAACTGTAGCATAGTTTTACCTTCCTTATACTAATTTTATAAAAAGTTGTTGTTTTTACACTAAAAGTTGCATAAATTTCCACAAATTATAAAAAAAGTGCAAAAATTGCTTGACAACGAAACTTTTTTTCTACATAATAGAAAAAAAGTAGCAAAACGGGCTCATATGAGACTTGTAGTAGCAAAAGGATGGGGACATGACTGGAATAGAAACAATTAAAGAATATGTCCGATGGTGCGAATCTAGGGGGCTTAAAGCTTGTCTAGGAACGTCTTTAGACAAATATCATGCGTTTAAAAAAGGGGGGCTCTAAGATGAATGTCTTTATAGTCGTTGTGTGGGCAACAGATGATGTTTTAATACACAGTGAAACACAAGAACTAGCAAATGCCTTCTTACTTTTCAAACAAGCTTTATGCCAAAATAAAAGGGCAAAACTGTTTGGCTTTTCAGGAAACAAAAAGCCACTTTTAATTTGCGACACTGAATTTTACAAACCTAAACAACGTATGGAGGGATAATGGTTGTTTATGATGCAGTCATGCCTGGATATGCAAGATGGGCAGATGATCTAACAATTCAAGAAAAGTTTTTACTCATGGAAATCAACGCCTCAAGAGGCGAGTTCGGATTTTCCAAGGCAAGAAACTGTTACTTGTGCCAACGCTGTGGAGGCATCCAAGAAAGATGTTTGCAAATTTGGCTGAAAGATTTAGAGGCAAAAGGCTACATAGACATAAAATTTGTGAAAAACAAGAGAAGAATTTATGTTCAAGGAAAGGTGCATAAAAAAGAATTCACTCAAATTGAGTTGTCAATGATGAGATTTAAAAGCGAGATGGAGATAGTTAACAAAATCAAAAAACGATTTACGCTGCAATATCCATGTTGGGAAACAAGTTCAAACATAAATGCAATATTGCAAACATTGGCCAACTTCTATTTTGAGCCCGAGGTTTACACATTGACGCTTGCAGATGAGCCTGTCACATTTGAATTATTAGAAACGCTTATTGAGATTTTGTCGCTGGACAGGCTTACAGCTTTGAAAAACAAGCTTAAAGAAGATTTGGATGATATTGAGTATGTAAACTCGTATGTTATGACAGCGATCATCAGTAATCATTCAAAAGAATTGCGTAAGTTCAGAGATATTCAAAAGAGATTCCCGAAACTGAGCTTTGATGAAACTTTGGCACTTTATAGGGAAAAAGCAAATCAAGAATAAGGAGATTAAATGGCAATTAGCTCACAACATGAAAAGATTGATGTTTAATAAGTAACCGCTATATGCGGTATAACGGGATATATTCCGCGTGAGGACTATAACTCGAATTTAAAAAAGGAGACAAATTATGGCAAAGAAATATTCAAAATCAAAAATGTCAACAGGTTGGAAAATAACGTTGGCAGTCCTGGGCGTGCTTGCTATAGGAGCAATCGTTTTTGTAGGTTGTTACTTCGGTATACCACAGTTCCACGATTTAGTCAATGGTGTCGAACAAGTTGAAGAGGGTGTAAATGCAGCTGCCCGGTTGCTGATTTGATTAACAAACGCATAATTGTCGAAACCGCCATTTTTCTCCCTTGCTTTACAAATGGCGGTCTTACGGAGATGAGCTCCTGTAACTGATGAGACAGCTCAAGAGGTAAAATTATGAGTAACGGAAAAGTAATGTCAACAGTTCAAAAAATATTTGCTGGAATATTAGGCATTATTTCTTTATTTTGTCTTGGAATTTGCTCTTGGTATGTTTACATAGTATTTTTTGCACCTCAAAAAATCGTTTCAAACACATATGAAGTTGGAATGCAAACATCAGCAAAAGGTGATGAAAAATATTTTATGGAACTCAAATATTTCACCAACAAAAACAACAATGGCTTGGAATGCTTTGAAATAAAATATAACTATTTGCTAGATGAAAACAAAAGTGCTTTTTATTCACAAGGGTTGCAATTCGTTACGAATACAACGGAAGACAAACTGGGCTTTGAATATGCGGTTGAGCCAAATCAAGCGAAAGGTGAAAAATTTGGTGACAAAGGCGGATGGTATGATAACGAAGATTATTATCGTTTTAGGGGATCATATCAGCTGAAATCTAACGCGACAACTTACAATTATATGTCAGGTGATGACTATAACACAAGTTTGCTTTCAACAAATCCAATATCGGTTGAGTCCTGCTTTAGAGTTCAATTAGGTGATGACATATTCCTTATGAAATTCAAAGGAAAGAACACAGAAATGAACGATGTTAATTTGGCATATAAAGAAGCCGGTGATTATCATTTTTATGTTGTGTTTGGTTCACAAGATTATAACTTTTATTATGTTCAAAGTGATCCTTTCAGCTTTTCATACATGCTTTACAACTCATTGCAATCAGCTGAACTTGGGACAAATAGAAGTGCAGTTTTCGAATTTGGAGATTGGTTCGATTATTACAAATATGAAAACGGTGTTTATCAAGATACGGCCTTCCAAAACATGGACCTTGTTAAAACAGAAATGGCTTCATATTACGCTATCAAAATAGAAGTTGTTGCAGACGGGATTCAAAATTCTCATGAAAGTTTGTTTAATAGGGTTCATGGCAGTGCTACCTATAAAATGAATGGCGGATATGAAGACGGTTCATATTTTGCTGGACAAAACATTCTAACAATAACTCAAAATGATTTTGACCTTGTAGAGGTTATTGAAGGAACCTATGCATTAAAACTGTCTAATCAATTTTTGGAAGCATACCAACCATACATGAAAGACATCGGTTTTAAAGTTGTTATTGACCTTGATTGGTTTAAAGAAAAAGGTTATCAATTTTTTGGTTTTACACAGGACCATAACCTTGATAAATTAAACATTGTTTCATGCATGACAAGAGAAACAGTAGCTGGCCAGGTTATAGAAAAAGAGGTGGCGTATGAGTAATATTTGGTTTGACGTAATTATTATTGTTGCCGTTGTCTTAGTGGCATTGATATTGATTAAATGGCCGGCTGGGAAATATTTTTTTGGTTCAGCAATTTTTGTTGCGTTACTCTGTGGGGCTGTTTATTGTGCCATCCAATTGAACTTTTATTATTCATCTCGTGGCGGTGTGCTAGGTATTATTACTGGGACACAAGAAAACAATCAGGTTGATGTTGATGACTTTAAATTTGACCTTACAAACATAGAGCTTGTCCAAGAAGATGGTGACGAATATTCAGCAAACATTATTAGCAAAGATGTTTTAGTTTTTGATGCAGATAAAACCTATGGCGTTTATGTGAATGACTTGCCAACCAACCTAGATGTTTACACAAGTTCGTATTTAATTGGCTCATATGAGTATGTTTTCAAAAGCTTTAAACAAGAAACCTTGTGCCAAGATACCTTGTATTTTTATTTCACATTTGATTCGAACTCAACAACAATAAAACTGCAAACAAAAGGTGGAAGTAATGCAGTTAAATATTGGAATAATTTCTTTAACAGAAACAAATTTATTTTAACCATTCAAGAAGCAAATTATAGTTCGGAAGGTGTAAATTTTGGCACAGGTTCAATTGGTGAATATTATGTTGTCAAATATTACAATGGCTTTGAATTTTCTAAGGATAAAGTTTTTGCAACGCAAGCTTACAAGAAAGGAATCCCTTTGATGAGCCCTGGCATTCCTCAAGATGACGGCATCAAAACTTTTAATGGTTGGAGAGACGTTAATGATGTTGAATATAAAGTTGGCGAAGATGTCGTTAATAAGAATTTAGAACTTTTTGTTAAATGGGGAGAATTGTTGGGATATGACATTGAAGATGGTGTGATCACAAAAAGTTTGAATGTGCAATCTACCGTGTATGTCAACGATACATATTCTTTATCCAAATCCAATAAAGCCATTTCAGGCTCAGATTATAGTATCAATTCTATCGCTCCAGGAGCCTTTAGAGATGATAAAAAAATTAAGCAATTGTATTTGGAAGGTCAAGTGAGCGTAGGTGCGAATGCTTTCTATGGATGTTCAAATTTACAAAATGTTATGCTTGGAAACATCAAGGATTGGGGGACTAGCTGTTTCGAAGGATGCAGTAGTTTGGAATCAATAAACTTCTTCACTTTTAATTTAAATTCTATCCCAGACAATTGCTTTGCATTCTGTGGGTTAACAAAAGTTAATTTGCCAGAAAGCATTGCAAATATTGGTTCCCATGCCTTTGATAATTGCGATCAGTTACGTTCAATTGGTTTAGGAAAGGCTAGATACATAGGAGCGTTTGCTTTCCAACGTTGCCCAAGCCTACAAACTGTTGTTATTAAAGAAGACCAAAGCATTGTCTATCCCAACGTAACATATGATCCTTTTCCAACGTGGGAACAGATCACATTCTATATACCTTCTAAAGTTAAAAGTCAATATGAAGCAGAATCCAAAAAAACTCCATCTATAGCTTACGAACCATATTGGAATGCAGAGCGTTTCCAAAAGATAGTTTTCTACAGTGATAGGTGATTCTTATTTGTAATTTGATAAATAACGAAGGAGTTAATTATGTCAAAATCTAAAAAATTTTTTACTTGGGTTTTTATAATTTTGATTGGGGCAGCAATTATTTGTTGTGGGGTTTTTGCTTACAATTATATCAAAAATAAGGAAAAACCAGAAAAACCTAGTCAATCTCAACCTGTAAAGCCTTCAGAAGATGTGGAAGATCAGGAAGATATGCACGGAGTTAAATCTTATTCAGAAGAGATTGTTGCTAAATTTAATGAGCATAGGGTTAAAG
>CANQRE010000041.1 GCA_947626175.1 uncultured Clostridia bacterium | reverse complement strand
ATCGACAGCGCGGCAAGTCAAAAAACATTGGCTTCATCTCGAAGCGTTGTTGAACTTTTTTATGACAATGGCATTTTGACAAATCCAAAGGTCAACAAAGATATGTTCAGTGGCATTTCAACTGTGAAAAGATATTTAAAAGATGGCCTTGGCAAGCCGCATTTGTTCATTTTTTCAAGCTGTCACAATTTGATAAGGGAGCTTAAATCCTATTGGTGGTCGGATCAGGACAGCCCAATCAAAAAAGACGATCACTGTTTGGATGAACTGAGATATTATCTCATGTCCAAGCCACAAAATCGTGAAAAGATCAAAAGTGAAAAAAGCGAAGTTGAAAGGGAAAAGGAAAAAATAATCAAAAAAATGCGACAAAAAAGACATATATTTTGAATTTTTTTGACATTTGTTTGGAAAAATAACAAATATGTGATAAATTTATTACATAGGAAATCAGCATGAAAAAAATAATGTCATTTATTTTTGTTGTTTGTTTGATGGCGGCTGTGGGGGCGCCGTTATGTTTTTGCGCAAGCGATTTTGTTTCACAAGCTGACGAAAGCCCAGCCTTAGAAAAACAAGTTGTGCATATTGTAAGCTCCCCAAATGGTGAAGATGAAAATTTTGTCACATTGGATGATTTTCGAAACAATCAAAATGGCGGCACATATAATGACACGCAACTGGAAGTTTATCTTGACGAAGATATTTCGCTGTCAGGCACTTGGCAGCCAATTGGAACAAATGAAAATCCATTTTGTGGAAAATTTTATGGCCAAGGACACAGAATAACTTTTGCAACAACAATAAGTGTTTCAAATGAACAATCAATTGGATTTTTTGGGCACACAAAAAATGCTTCGATTGAGTCGTTGCAACTAACAGGCAGTTTTAATTTAACAATGCCATCTAATCAAACATCATTTTTTGGAACATTTGTCGGCTACGGCGAAAACACAACAATTTCAACTTGTGAGCTTGACAGCGAGCTTAGCGCCGCAGTAAGTTTAAACGGCGTTTCAACAATTGGGGGATTTGTTGGAGTTTTGGAAAGCGGACAAATCATCAATTGTGCAAATTATGCTTCATTTAATGTGGCATATATCGATAAAGTTCCATATTTGGCAAAAATTGGCGGAATTGTGGGCAGCATAAAAAATGTAAACTCTCCAAACAATGTCAAACTTGAAAAAGTGTTAAATTTTTCTTCTGTGAACATAACTCTTTCACAGGACAGCAATGTGACCCCATCATTTGTTTTTGGCGGCCTTGTTGGAACAAATGAAGAAGCAAGCACCCAAATTTTTGATTGTGTTTTTTCAGGGCAGCTAAGCGGGAACAATCTTGTTTTGCAATCAGGTGTTATTGCTGGAAGAACAAGACCATTTGAAATATCCAACATCATGTCAATTGCCTATGAAAGCACGTTGGCGCCTTTTGGGGAAGAAACAGATTTGGACTACGAAAAACAAAACATCAAATGGACAAGTGAAAGATTGACTTATGATGAAAATTTTTATAGGCAAAACTCCACTCAGTTTGTTTCGCCATCAACATCGCAAGTCGACACATTTGAATGGGCGCAAAAAACATCGGCGTGGGATTTTGACAAAGTTTGGCGCAGTGTCACAACAACCGATCATGTTGATCAAATTCGCATTCAGCTTTTCCAAAAATTCACAATTTCAGTTGCAAATCCAATTTCGCCAATGCCGCTCAATGAGCAGGGCCAAGGCAGCGGATCGTTTGCCCAATTCTTAGGTTTCTTTAATGAAAACGGCGATAGTTTAGGCACAAATCAAAGCCATGATTGTGAATTTGGCGAAAAAATATCAATAAAATTTGCCCTTCAAGATCAAAACAATGAAAATTATTATGATTTGTCTGAAATAAAGCGTGATGGCATTAATCTTGGCCTTTTTGACAAAACTATTTTTGTTCCTCAAGATGACGGCAGCTTTGTTGCAAGCGGAATGAAGCTTTCCACAACACAAGAGAACAATCGAAAGGTGTATGTTTTCACAGTTGAAATTTCAAATTTGCGAACTGGACAGTATTCGTTTGAATTTGTGCCACGCAAGTTTAATGGATATGTTTTGGCAAGCGAAAACGGACAGGTAAAAAATTCTGGCCTTGGAAATTCAGCAAAAAAAATTGAGCGAGAACTTAACAAAAACACTGTGATGGAAATTGAGGCGGTTGCCGACTCAAAATATTCATTTGACAAGTGGGAACTATATTATGTAAGTGACAATGATGATGCAATCACATTTGAAGGCGTTGCCGACAAAAAATGGGAAAGGTTTGATGAATTTAACTCCAGCTTATACAAAAGCGATCAAATCAAAATCGAATTTGGCAAATATATTGCCGACGTAGACGATCAGCCATATTGGACACAAACATTTTTGCTTGTGGCATATTTCAAAAAAGACCCACTTGTTTTGAATTTTTCGTTTGACAATTCAGTGATTGAAAAACTTAACATCAATGGCGCCGAAATCACAATGTCAGGCATAAATGTTGAACTTGACAAAAAAGAAAACATAAGGCTTGACATATATTTAAGAAAGGGCGCCAGCCTAAATCTTGATGAAGTTGAAACAAAAATCAAAAATCTTTTCCTTTTGGACACATCGCCAATTGTTGTTTCATCTTCAACTGATCCAAGCGGAGCGCAAGTGTATCAATTGTCATTCTTTGCTTCGGCAATAGATTACAGTGCTTATTCCAGCTTTTCAATTCAGCTTTCAGGTGATGTTGTTCAAGAAGAAGCACCTGACAACACAATATGGATTGTGGTTGGCGTTGTTTGCGGAGTTATTCTTCTTGCCGTGATAGGCGTTATCATTTGGCTGGTGATAAGACGAAAGAAAATGTCAAAACTTAAAGATGACTACAAACGAATGTATATGTAAGCAAACAAAAAGCGGCAAAACAGTGTCGCTTTTTTGATACAACAAAATTCTTTTTGCTTTGAGCACGCAAAAAAATGGCGCATTTTTTCTAAATTTGACGAATTAGGGTGGGCAGGGTTAAATTTTCTTGCAAAAAGATTTTTGTTATGTTAAAATATGAAGGCAAAAAAGGAGAACAAAAAATGACAACACGTGAAAAAAGCGAAAAAGGCTCACTTAAACTGCACATTCAAATTTCAGGTGAAAATTGGCAAAAAGCAGTTGAAGAAAGCTATGAACGCAACAAATCAAGATATTCAGTTCAAGGTTTCAGAAAGGGCAAAGCTCCTCGAAAGGTTATTGAAAAACAATATGGTGACACAGTGTTTTTTGATGATGCTTTTGACAAGCTTATCACCGAGCAATACAATCAATTTTTGCAAAACAATTTGGACGTTGAGCCTGCTCAAGATCCAAAGGTTGTAATAAATTCATTGACCGATGATGGACTGGACGTAACTCTCACAGTCATGCTCATGCCTGACGTAAAACTTGGAAAAATGGAGTTTGCAATCAAAAAACAAAAAGCTTCAGTAACTGAAAAGGAAGTTGAAGCCGAACTTAGCAGATTTGCGGAAAGCCAAGCTCGTTTTGAAGAAAGTGATGGCCCAAGCGAAATGGGTGACTTTGTTGAAATCGATTTTGTTGGCTCTGTTGACGGAAAAGAGTTTGAAGGCGGAAGCGCAAAGGATTATCGTTTGGAACTTGGCTCTCACACATTTATTGAAGGCTTTGAAGAAGGCTTGGTAGGGGTCAAAAAAGGTGAAACAAAAGTTGTAAAGGCTTTGTTCCCAGAAAAATATCCAGCTGAAAATCTTGCTGGCAAAATGGCAGATTTTAAGTGCGATGTCAAAAAGGTTGAAAAGAAAAAAGTTCCTGCTTTAAACGACAAACTTGTTTCTTTTGCAACAGAATTTCAAACTCTTGACGAATATAAAGCGTCACTAAAGGAAAAACTCTTAAAGAGTAAGGAAGAAGCAAATGAGCGAAAACTTGAAAATGATCTCATTGAGCAGCTTGTAAATGACTCAACTGTTGAGCTTCCAAAGGAAATGGTGCAACATGAAAAGGAGCATCTTGTAAGTGATTTTGAAAACAGACTTCGCTATCAAAACATAAAACTTGACGATTATTTGTCCTATATTCAAAAATCTAGGGAGGATTTTGACAAGGAACAACTTGCCGAGGCAAACAGAACGCTTAAAACCCGTCTTGTTTTGCAAAAGCTGATAAAAGAGCAAAATCTTCAAATTTCGCATGAAGAATTTCATCAAAGATTGCATGAAATTGCTGACAGAGAGAATAAAACATGTCATGAAGTTGAAGAAAGTCTTTCAGATTATGAAATTTCATACATTGAAAATGATCTTATCATGAACAAAATCATTGCGTTCTTAAAATCAAAAAATAAATAAGGAGAAAAATTATGTTAATTCCAATGGTTGTTGATCAAAAAGGTGCAGGGGAAAGGTCGTATGACATTTATTCCCGTCTGCTTGAAGATCGAATAATCTTTTTAAATGGGGAAATAGATGACAATGTTGCAAATCTTGTGATTGCACAGCTCATATATTTGGAAGGCAAAAACCCTGACAAGGACATTTTCATATATATCAACTCTCCAGGCGGATCGGTGAGCGCTGGCTTTGCAATATATGACACAATGCAATATATCAAGTGCGATGTCACAACAATTTGTGTTGGGCTTGCCGCTTCAATGGGAGCATTTTTGCTTTCAAGTGGAACAAAGGGCAAACGTTTTGCTTTGCCAAACAGCGAAATCATGATTCATCAGCCTCTTGGCGGAGCACAAGGACAGGCCAGCGACATTGAAATTCAGGCTCGCCACATTGCACGAATCAAGGAAAAACTCAACAAAATTCTCAGTGAAAACACTGGCAAAAGCCTTAAAATAATTGAAAAGGACACCGACCGTGACAATTATATGACGGCGGAGGAAGCCCAAAAATATGGACTTATCGACAAAATTTTTGTAACAAGAAAACAAAGCAAGGAGACAAAGTGAAAACAAACGAACCTCTTGTGTGCTCTTTTTGTGGAAAAACACAACGAAACGTTAAAAAAATAATTGCTTCGCCAAACGGTGAAAGCTTTATTTGTGACGAATGCGTTGCAATTTGCAAAGAGATTATTCGTGAAGACGAAGTCAATTCCGAACTTGAAAAAATTGATCTTCCAATTCCTTCTGACATCAAGGCAAAGCTTGATGAATATATCATCGGCCAAGATGATGCCAAAAAGGTGCTTGCAGTGAGTGTTTACAATCACTACAAACGCATAAATTACAATTTTTCACGAAATTCCAAGTCAAATGATGTTGAACTTGAAAAAAGCAACATTTTGATGATTGGACCAACTGGTTGCGGAAAAACTTTGCTTGCAAAAACTCTTGCAAAAATTTTGAAAGTGCCTTTTGCTTCGGCTGATGCCACCACTTTGACTGAAGCAGGCTATGTTGGAGATGATGTTGAAAACATTCTCTTAAAGCTCATTCAAAACGCTGATTATGATGTTCGCAAAGCCGAAAGGGGAATCATTTATATTGATGAAATTGACAAAATTGCTCGCAAAACTCAAAATGTGTCCATAACGCGTGATGTTGCCGGCGAAGGAGTTCAGCAAGCACTGCTCAAAATCATTGAATCAACTGTTGCAAATGTTCCGCCTCAAGGGGGAAGAAAACATCCACAACAAGAAACAATTCAAATTGACACAACAAACATTTTGTTTATTTGCGGCGGTGCATTTGTTGGGCTTGATGGAATTATTGATGCTCGCAAAAATTCATCAACGGTTGGGTTTAATGCGGACGTAAAAACCAAAATTGAAAAGCAAGAAATCAATTTAGGGCATGAAATTCAGCCAGATGATTTGATCAAATTTGGTCTTATTCCTGAATTTGTTGGCAGACTTCCAGTTGTTGTTGGGCTTGATGACTTAAATGAACAAGCTCTTTCAAAAATCTTGGTTGAGCCAAAAAATTCAATTGTGAAACAATACAAGCAAATGTTCAAAATTGATGGCATTGAAATTGAATTTAAGGATGACGCAATTCAAACGATTGCCAAAAAAGCAATTGAACTCAAAACTGGCGCAAGAGGACTGAGAACAATCATTGAAAGCAAAATGATGAAACTTATGTATGAGCTTCCGGGCAAGGAAAACATTGCCAAAGTGATAATAACAAAAGATTTCATCGAAAATGATGACTCCGACCCTGAAATAGTTTTAAAAGAAACCCAAAAACAAGTCATCTAAAAGCACTTTAAAAGTGCTTTTTTTAGTATTGACAACCCCGCCAATATATGGTAAAATTATATTGTTAAAGGGGAGAAAATTATGGTAAAATTTAAACAAATCAAAAAAGGCTACACTGCTTATGAACATGGTAAAAAGCTTTATACTTTGAACGCTTACAGCAGTGACGGCACATTATACATAAAAAACATTCAACCTGCCACAAACAGTTCAAAACTTGAACTCAAGTTGCCGGAAATTGACGAGCAATGCTTGCCAATGGACTATTTGCGCGGTCAAATCAAATTCGCGGATGGATGTTTGTCGAATGTAACACATCTTATTATCGATTGTCCGCTTAACACATCGGTTTATATCGGTGCAGAAGAACGCTTTTTGGAAAACATTCCAAATTTGTATCTTCGCCTTCCAAAGGGCGCAGAGCAATATTATTTATATTACAAACACGAAGACAAAATCTTTGACGAAAATTTTGGGTTTTACTCATATAATATTGTTGCAAATTCGGACGAAGTTTCTCAGTTAACTGAACGAAAGCCTTATTCAGAAGTATTTGGTGGGGAAGGAGATTTCCTTGTTTTGTCCAGAAATGAACAATCCGGATATAGATATGACAAAGTTTTTGGCTTTGAAACTGACCTTGATTCAGGCTTGCCACGAAGAGATGGGCTTATTTGCATAAGAGAGCAGGGCGAAGACAGCTCAGCTGAATTAAGACTTATTTGAAATTTTATAAAAGTTTAATAATGTCCTGCAAAATTCTTGACAACAAAAATTAAATAGTGTAAAATAAATCTCGCAAACCTGAAAAGGTTTCGGGGTGTGGCTCAGTTGGTAGAGCGCGTGGTTTGGGACCATGAGGTCGGGGGTTCGAGACCCTCCACCCCGACCATATAGACTTGTTTTATTATAATA
>CANQRE010000040.1 GCA_947626175.1 uncultured Clostridia bacterium | reverse complement strand
AAATGGGGCTGAGCAGCACAAAGGCAATGAACTGACAAAACAAGCTTTTCCTCTTTTGGAAAATTCAGCCCTAAATTTTGTTGGCAACATTGAAGCGCGTGATTTCATGCAAGGAAACGTTGATGTTGTTGTGGCCGATGGCTTTGCCGGAAACGTGCTTTTAAAGGCGTCCGAAGGGGCGATTGCCGCAATGATGTCATATATGAAACGCTCAATAAAAAGCCATTTTTGGAGCAAAATTGGCGCTTTGTTTATGAAAAAAACGTTTAAGGACCTAAAACAACGCGTTGACGTTCAATCCAGCCACGGCGGATGTCCATTTTTGGGATGCAAAAAGCTTGTTATCAAAAATCATGGAACATCCAATAGAAATAACATTGCTTCGTCAATTGAGCAAGCAGTTTTGCTTCATGAAAACAAACTGATTGAAAAAATTGAAAAAGCGTTAGAGGTGACAAATGCTGCCTCTTGAAAAAAAACTCAGCATTTCCATAACAGATGAAAAATTGTTTTCAAGAGCGCTTACTCATTCATCCAAATCGGCGGAAAACTATGAAAGGCTTGAGTTTTTGGGCGATTCAATATTGGATTTTTTGGTGGGCGAGTTTTTATTTTGCCATTCGCAAAAGGATGAAGGCTATTTAACAGTTGTTCGCAGCCATTTTGTGTCAGAAAATTATTTATGTCAAATCTTTGATGAAATTGGCCTAAGCGAGTTTGTTAAAACTGGCAAAAGCATGGGCAAAAAAATTCCAAAAGCCGTTAAGGCCGACATTGTTGAAGCAATTGTTGCGGCAATATATCTTGAAAGCGGGCTTGAAAAAACAAAAAAATTTGTTGAAGAAAAATTGCACTTAAATGATTATGAAAAAGTTCGCGACACAAACTTTAAAAGCAAACTTCAGGAGCTTGTGCAAGCGGGATTTAAGTGTGCGATGAAATATCAAACTGTGAAAACCGACAAAGGATTTACTGCAACGTTTTACATGGACGAGGACAAAATTGCCTCCGCCTCCGGCCACGACAAACAAAGCGCAGAACAAGCGTGTGCAGAAAAAGCGATAAAAATTTTATTCAAGGAATAACAAAAGGGAAGAAAGATGATCTTAAAAAAAATTGAAATGGCAGGATTTAAATCCTTTGCTGACAAAACAGTGATTGAGTTCAATGATGGATTCACTGCAATCGTTGGCCCAAACGGATGCGGAAAAAGCAATGTGTCGGACGCTATCCGTTGGGTTTTGGGTGAGCAAAAGGTCAAAGATTTGCGTGCCGACAGCATGCAAGATGTCATTTTTAATGGAACTGAAAAACGAAAAAGCTTGTCATATTGCGAAGTTTCGCTTTATTTTGACAACTCAACAAGATATTTTAACTTTGACTATGACGAACTTATCATCACCAGAAAGCTTTATCGCTCAGGCGAAAGTGAATATATGCTCAATCACAATCCTTGTCTTTTGCGTGACATTGTCAACATTTTGTATAATAGTGGGCTTGGGAAAAGCGGCTATTCAATCATTGGGCAGGGAAAAGTTACTGAAATTGTTGAAAGCAAGCCCGAAAATCGCCGAGCAATGTTTGAAGATGCGGCTGGAATTTCAAAATATAAAAAAGAAAAAACTGATGCAGAAAAAAAGCTTGAAGTCGCAAGACAAAATCTTGACAGAGTTGGCGATATTTTGCAAGAAATTGACAGGCAAATGGGGCCACTTCGCAAACAAGCTGAAAATGCAAAAAAATATTTGTCTTACAAGGCCGATTTAAAGGATTTGGAAGTTAACGCTTACATTTATCAATATGAAAATGCAAATCAATTCAAGGGCAAAATAAGAGAAAAACTTGATGCAATTTCGCAAGAACTTGCGCTTAGGGAAGGCGAACTTAAACAGGCAAATGACAAATATGACGAGCAGATGACAAATCTCACAAATTTTGACGCAACGCTTGCAAACCTTAATGCAAAAATTTTGCAGCTTACTGTTGAGCTTGAAAAACAGGAAGGCGAAACAAAAGTTGCAAGAGAAAGAATAAATTTCACTCAAAAAGAAAACGACAGGCTTAATCTTGACATAACAAATGCACAAAAATTTATTGAACTTGGCGAAAAGCAAAAAGCCGAAAAATCGGCAGCAATCGAGCAACTTGGAGCAAAAGTTGAAGCTTTGGAAAAATCATATGACGAGCTGTCAAATGAATATGTTGCAATTGCAAAGCAAATTGAAATAAGTGAAATTGAAGAAGGCAAAAAGGAAGAAAAGTTCCTTCAAACCCTTGGATCATTGTCCGACATAAAAAGCTCGCTTTCAAAATTTACTGCTGAAAAGGAAATGCTTTTGGCTCGAAAAAAGGAGCTTTTAAGTCAAGCAAATGATGGTGAGGCAAAACAAGTTGAGCAGCAAAAACTTGCTTCTTTTCTTGAAGAGCAGCTAAAAACAAAGCAAGCTTTGGCAAGCAAGCTTGAAAGCGAAAGAAGCACTCTTGCAGGGAAACTTGGCGTTTTGCAAAATTCGCTTAAGGAATGTGAAACCGTTCGTCAAAACAAGGCAACTGAACTAAAAGTCTTTGAAAACAGATTAAAACTCTTAACTGAAATGCAGGCCGAATTTGAAGGCTTTGGATATGCTGTTAAAAAGCTTTTAAAGCTTTCTTCGCAAGGCTCTGCGCTGTCAAAAAACATTGTGGGTGTTGTGGCATCTCTTATCAAAGTGCCTGAAAAATATGAGTCCGCAATTGAAGTCAGCCTTGGCTCATCTGTTCAAAATATTGTCACTTTTGATGAAGAAGGGGCAAAAGAGCTTGTTGAATATCTCAAAGTCAACAACTTTGGCCGCGCAACATTTTTGCCTATTTCCTCGATGAAATCACGCCATCTTGACACAAGCAAAATTGCGGGGATGAACGGATTTGTTGGGGTGGCAAGCGAACTTATTTCCTACGACAAAAAAATTGAAAACGTGATTTCTGGATTGCTGGGATCAACAGTTGTTGTTCAAAGGCTTGTTGATGCAATTGAAATATCCAAAAAATCAGGCTATGCTTACAAAATTGTCACACTTGAAGGCGATGTGATCAATCCGCAAGGCTCAATCACTGGCGGAAGCAAAAAAAGTGAAGCGGTGGGCCTTATGAGCCGTGAAAGGGAAATTGAAACACTTAAAAAACAAATTCCTGAAATTGAGCAAATTTTGTCCACTTCACAATCACAAAAACTTAAGATTGAATCGGATCTAAAAACCGTTAACGAACTGTTTGACAAAAAGGGATTGGAGCTAACAAGCCTAAGCAGCGAATGCGCATCAATAAAAGCAAAACTTGAATCGCAAAAGGAAGTGTTGAATCAAACAAAACAAGATATTGTTGTTGTGAAAATGGAGCAGCAAACAGTTGAAAACAAACTTTCTCTCATTGAAAAAGCCTTCAATGAGCAAACAACAAAACAAAACGCTTTGTCGGGGAGCGAAAGCGACGTTAACGCACTTATGCTTGAGCGAAGACAAGCGGCAAATGATTTAAGAAACAAGCGTGAAGATTTGAGCGGCAAAATGACAATCGTCAAGGTCGAGCTTGCTTCAACAAAAGCAAATCTTGAATCAAACAAAAATGATTTAATTCGAATTGAAAATGAACTTGGCGCGCAAAGAGAAAATTTGACAAAGGCAAAGTCGCACCTTGATGACAACCTTAAGTTTATTCAAAATCTTGAACAAATGATCAAAGATAGGCTCAGTAAAGCGCCTTCAACTCAGGCAAAAAAGGAGCTTGACAATCTTTCACAAACCCAGCTTAAAACTCAGGAAGAAAAAGTTGCCTTGTCGGCAAGCATCCGCTCACTTGACAATCAAAAAGCTGTGATAATGGAAGAGATAAATCGCATAAATGACCGAAAATATCGTGAAGAGATGAACCTAAGCAAAGTTGACACCGACATTGAAACAATGCAAGAGCGAATTTATGAGGAATATTCTCTCACTTACAACGATTGCTTGGGCATCAAAAGGCCTGATTTTGACATCAAAGTTGCAATGCCAGAAATTGCTCGCATAAAAAAGGCAATAACGGCACTTGGGCCAATCAATGTTAACGCAATTGAGGACTGCTCGGCACTGCTTGAAAGATATAACTCGCTTTCAGAGCAAAGTGATGACCTTAAAAAGGCTGAAGACGATTTAACAAAAATCATCAAAGAACTTTCAACAATTATGATTGAAAAGTTCACAAATGAACTTGACAAAATCAACGAAAGCTTCAAAGTTACATTCCGTGAGCTTTTTGGCGGGGGAAGTGCTCATCTTGAGCTTGTTGACAAAACGCAGCCACTTGAAAGCGGGGTTGAAATTTTTGTGCAGCTTCCAGGTAAAAAAATTCAAAGTATGAGCCTGTATTCCGGCGGTGAAAAATCTCTCACCGCAATGGCGCTTATCTTTGCAATTTTGCATGTAAAACCTTTGCCATTCTGCCTGTTTGACGAAGTTGAAGCCGCTTTGGACGAAACAAACGTTGAAATCGTTGACAAATATCTTAAAAAACTTTCCTCATCTACTCAATTTATTTTGATAACTCACAAAAAGCCAACTATGGAATATGCTGATTCGTTGTTCGGCGTGACAATGGAAGAAAAGGGCGTAAGCAAAATTGTGTCTGTCAAACTTAAGGATGCAATTGCAAATGCAACGGAGGAATGATGAAACTTTTCAAAAAAATAAAGGATGCTCTCAAAAAAACAAGAGATGCTTTCACTCATAAATTTGATTCGCTCTTAAGCCACGGCGAGCTTGACGATGATTTTTATGATGAACTGGAAGACCTTCTTCTTTCATGCGATATGGGGGTGCAAACCTCACTTGGAGTGGTGGAAGAGCTAAGGGAATATGCCCACAAAAACAAACTTCGATCGGCTGACGAAGTTAAAAAAGCATTAAAGCAAATTTTGGCAAACGAACTTGCAAATGCTCCAAAGCTTGAAATAAATGCTCCGGCAATTATCACTGTGATTGGCGTTAATGGCGTTGGAAAAACAACAACAATTGGAAAACTTGCAAAATATTTTTCTTCACAAGGGAAAAGTGTCACACTTGTTGCTGCCGACACATTTAGGGCAGCCGCAAGTGAGCAGCTTTCACTTTGGGCTGGAAGATCAAAAACAAGAATCATCAAGCACGCCGAAGGAGCCGATGCCGCCGCCGTTGTTTTTGATGGAATTGCGTCTGCAAAAGCAAAAAACACCGACATTTTGATTGTGGACACTGCTGGCAGGCTTCACACAAAAGCTCCGCTTATGGAAGAGCTTAAAAAAATCAACAAAGTGATTGAAAGGGAATATCCCCAGGCGCAAAGGGTGACACTTATTGTGCTTGACGCAACAACAGGTCAAAATGCACTCAGTCAAATTTCCGCTTTCAACGATTATGTTCCAATTGATGGAATTGTTTTGACAAAGCTTGATGGAACTGCAAAAGGCGGCGTTGTTGTGGCGATTGAAAGAGATTTTGCAAAGCCGGTTGTTTTTGTTGGAACGGGCGAAGGCATTGATGATTTATCGCCATTTGACGAAAAAACATTTGTTGATGAACTTTTTTAAGAGAAAAACTATATATGTTTTAAAAGCGGCTTAAAGCCGTCTTTTTTTTGTGTCCAAGCAAAAAACGCCTTTTTTCGACATATATTTTTGCTAAAAGGAGCAAAAAGTGTTCGAAAGTTTACCGCTTTTTTTGAGCAAAATCAGGTGTTTCACAGCATTTATCAACAATGTTGAAGGCTTTCCAAAGCCGTTGTCAAAGGAAGAAGAAAAAAATCTTTTGATCGCATATCGCGAAAAGGGCGACAAAAAAGCGCGAAGCGAGCTTATCAATCACAACTTAAGGCTTGTTTCTCACATAGTCAAAAAATATGCAGGAACTGTGCCAGTGGAAGTTGACGACCTTATTTCAGTTGGAGCAATTGGGCTTATAAAGGCAATTGATTCGTTTAAATATGAAAAAGGGGCGGCGCTTGCAACTTATGCTTCAAAGTGCATCGACAATGAAATTTTGATGCTCATAAGGGTGAACAAAAAACACCGCGATGTCATTTCGCTTAACAGCAAATTTGCTTCTGACAAGGACGGAAACGAAGTACTTTTGATGGACATTTTGCAGTCGGATGAAGACGAAGTTGAAGATGAAGTCAACAACAGTTTCATAATGGAAAAAATCAACAGTTCAATTGAAAAAAATCTCACAAGGCGCGAAAAAGAAATTTTGAGCAAGCGTTATGGCCTAAATGGCGAAAAAGTTTACACTCAAAAGGAGCTTGCCGATGAAATGGGAATTTCGCGAAGTTATGTTTCCCGAATTGAAGCAAAAGCGTTGGAACTTATCAAAGAAGATTTGGCAAAAAATTATTATGATAAAAATTAAAAAGCACTTGCCAAAAATTTTGATTTAGTGTATAGTTTTGTAAGAAAAGGCAGGGGCAGAGATGGAGAAGGAGAAGTTTTACTATGTTATCAACAAACTCATTCTTCCTTTATTTGTCGGCTCTGAACTTGTTGGCGAAGAGGAGTCAAATTCGCGTGAAGCCGAAATTGCAATCGGCAAGCAAAACACTCTTCTTTTAAAGCCGCAAAAAACAGATGAATATCGCTTGGTTGTGCGCCGCAGCAGGGCGTTTCAGCCAATTGAAATAAATCTTATTCGCAACATAATTCATGAAACAAACTTGGTCAGTGAAAATGAATTCAGTTTTTCATACGAGCAAACCCTTTTGGAAAAAGCTGTTGAAAAAGCAATTTGTGACACTGCAACGCCTTCGGCTTCTGCAACAATGCTTGGGCTGATTGATGAGCTAAATTATTGGAGCAGGCGCACCTATGAAGGCAAAAGGGTGAACTTTGGAATTATTCTCAACCTAAATGAGCAGGTTGAAAGTTTGCCTTTGCATTATTCAAACATGATGGAAAGTGACTTTTTTGCGCTTTTGTCTGACGGGACAAACTCGTTTGTTGAATTCAATCGTGAAGGATATTTGATGGGCTATGTTTCGCTTGCAAAAGTTCGTTCATTTCCGTCAACTGCGCCGCATGACTTTAACTATGTTGCAAAATATTGTGGCGACAAAAAAATTGGAATAGCCCTAACTGAAAACGGCGATCTTTTGATATTTAAAAACAGGTCCCTTATGTTTGCACGCAGGCGCGGTCAGTGGAGCATATACAATCATGAGGAAGTGCTTGGACTTTTGGCATATCGCAATCCTCATTCGCCTAAGGAAGTTCGAAGGGCGATTTATTTGTCCGCAATCGACTG
>CANQRE010000039.1 GCA_947626175.1 uncultured Clostridia bacterium | reverse complement strand
TTTTTTGCTTCTTCACTAAGGCGAATTGTGACAAGATAAACGCCATTTGAGCCAATTATTGAAATCCCGTCCGGACTGATTAAGGCTGCCTTGCCCGGCTCACCGCCTTCACAATAATTTTCGCTTTTATATCCAACATAAATTGATGTGTCAGTTGCAGAAGAAGGATTTACATAAACATCAAATGAAAATATTCCATCATTTTGATTTGTTAGTTCAATGTGAGAATTGTCACCCAAAGTTGTTGGAACGCCTTCGGTTTTTATGCTTGTAACGCTTTCATATTGAACAAATTCCACTGTGATTGGAAAATATCTTGTTGTGTCATATTGTCTTAGGCCTGCAAACAAAGTGATTGCTGATTCCGAATAAATTGCCGAGTTGTTCACTGAAATTTGGATGCGATTTGGATTTGTTAAATCAAGGCTTAAAAGATAGTTTCTTGCAAGATCGCTGCCGCTTTGTTCATTTTGATCATTCACAACGCCATTTGCGGCAATCCAATATGTTTCGCCGCTTGTCATGATTGGCACAGACATGGTTGCATTGCCTGCCACATACGCTCTGAAGTTGCCATTTACTGTGTAATAAATGTAATCGGCTTTGTAATCATAATTTGCGTTTACAAATCCCATATTGTCGCCATTATATTGTTTAAAGCCATAAGCGTTTGATGGCAAAACACTTGGCGAAATTGCAACACTTTGAAGCATAGGATCGGTTATGTCCAATCCAACATACAACGACACATTGTTTGCCAAAGTTTCCTCTTCTTTGTCCACCACATACATGTCAAAATTTGAAACAGGCACAAAACTTGTGAGCTTTACAACAATATATTTTCTGTTTGTTGTTGGCGCAAAGTTTTCAATCCCACTTCCAGAAACTTCAAAAATTATGTAATTGTTCAAGTTGTCGCCATCGCCGCTTGTGAGCGTTTTAAGTTCATATCGCCCCTTTGTTTGCGCGTTTGTTTGCTGATATATTTCAACATAACTTGGATTTTTTAAAATTCGAATGCTTTGAACGCACGACATGTCATTTGCATCAATTTTTATAAATGCACTTCTTCCATATTGTTGCTGACTTGTTTGTTCGTTTTTCACAACAATGTTCATTGCCATGTTTGGCGTGATTGTTGTGCTGTTGTCTGGCAAAGTTAAATCGCCAACAAATTCGTTTTCGGCACTTACAACATTTTCGTTGGTTGCGGAGCTGTCAAGGTCAACTGTTGCATTTTCAAGAGTGCCAATAACTCTGACCGCAATAATTTTGTTTGCGCCGTTGTCAAGAGTCACAACAAATCGTGATGTGCCAGCTTTTATAGGTTTTATTGAAAGCACAATAATATTGTTTTCTTTTCCAACATAACTAACGTCCACACATCCTTCATCTTGATCATAATAAGCAACTGTTGCAAAATCAAATTCGCCGCTTTCAACTTTTAGGCCTTTAAATGTTGCCTCGCTTTGTGAAAGTGAAACAAATATTCCTGAATTTGGATTTGTGGCATCATAATCATAGGTTGTGTTCCTATCAAACTCTATTGCATCATTGCTTGCGCCTTTTAAAATTGAATATGACAAATCATATTTGACAGGATTTTCATCACTTAAAAGTTCGCTGTCAACTGTGAATGTGACCTTTCCTTCAAGAGATTGCCCTTCGCTTATAACTGCGTTGCCGCGAATATAAACAGGCTCGGACAAATCGTCAATATTAAGTTCGCCACCGGATATGGAAGAACCTTTGTATCTGACAGCAAGCTGATCGGAGTTATATCGCATTTTCACAAAATTGAAAGTGGAATCTGTTCGAGAAACACTTATGTCAAATCTTTGCCAGCCAACATTTCCAACATATTGATCATAAAAAGTGTATTGTTTTTCACCTTCATCAAACTCGTTTACAAGAATTTTTTCAGGAATAAGTTTGATTTCAATTGGAATGATGATTGTTTGATGAACAGAAGCATCATTTATTGAAGCAAAACTTATTTGGCCAATTTTGTAATAAACATCAACCTTGATGAAAGTGCTTTGACTGACGTTGACCGCACTTGAAACAGTGATATTCCAACGATTGTTTTCCGATCTTTTTGTTATTGTCAAAGTTCGGTTGTTTTCAGGCGTTATGTCAACAAAAACATTTGAAACAGCAAATTGATTTTTCAGTTCAACAGCAAATTTTTGCGTTGGCAGCGAATTTCCTTCTCCAACTTTGTTTGAAACAATTTCCAAGGCATCAAAAGTGAATGTGTTGCCACTGTTTGTTGGCGGATTAAAAGGCTGAGCCGGCTCTTGATTTGTGTCGCTCACATTGACTGCGGCTTCTTGCGTGTCAAAGCCTGAAACAACATAAAAGCAGGATACAACATTTTGCTCCTCGCCTGTTTGCTCGTTGACATAATGAGCCACAAAGTTCACAACATCGCCGCTTGGAACTTTTGAATCCACCACGTGACCGGCGTCATCATAAAACACAAGTCGTTTTTCAGTTTCGCCCTGCTCGTTTTCAACACCTTCAAAACGAACTGAAGAAAACTCGTTTTCAGGGCTTATTTCGTCTTCGTCCGAAGTGTTGTAAAAACTAAGTTCTCGCTCAGTTGCCGTTAAATCAAAATTAAAATAATCAGAAGTTGGTTCAAACGGCGAATTGTATGAAACATACATCACCGCATCATCTTGTTTTGTGAAAGTTGTTGAAAATTGCTTTACGTTGATTGTGACAACCTCTTGTTTGTTTCCTTCGCTTGTTCTGGCAATAAGCCGAGTTTGTCCGCCGCTTACGCCTGTTAGCCTTACAACTGAAATATTGCCATTTTGGCTGATTTGTTCAAGGCGAGCGTGTTCGCTTTCGTCCGATGAAGCGGTCACGTCCACAAGGCTGTATGAAAGCACCGGCGAAATTGATTTGACATAATTTTGAATTGTGAAAGTCACATCTTCAGTTTGTCCGCCAACATAAAGTGTGACTTCTGATTTGTCAGCGGTTAGCTCTATTTTTGAGGCCGCCGACTCCCCGCATCCAACAAAAAAGAGACTTGAGAGCAAAATCACTGCACTCAAACTTACAAGCATAAATATTTTTTTAAACTTTGCTGTCACGTCTCTTCCTTTTATTCATTTGCATTTGAGAAGATTGATTTGATATAATCTTGAGCCACAATTTGAATCATTGTTCTGTTTGTTGGCCCTGTGATCAAAAAGGCTTGTCCAAGGCCAGCTGTTACAATTGCGTTTTGTTCTTCTTCGTTTATGCCGCCTGATTTTTTGTATAGCTCAACAAGGTCGTTGATATCGTTTGGCGCAAGCGAGAAAATGAGTGAATACTGGCAAGCGTTGATAACCGCTGTGGATTGACGTTTGATTTCATCACTTCCCACAAAGTCCGCAAGGTTTTGGGTGATGATGATTTGCATTCCCCAATACTTTCGGATACGCTTTGCCATTTGTGCCATAAAGTCAAGCGCAATTGGATATTTTGGGTTGATGAAAATGTGAGCTTCATCAACCGCAACAACAATTTTACGGTTGTTCTTTTTGTCATTTTTGTGATATTTTTGGTTGAAATCCTTGTTGTTGATGATTTCGTTGTTCAAATATCTAAACACCAAAAACATTTGGGCGTTTGTGAGAAGTGCGTTGTTGTTTGCAACCAATGATTGGAAATTGAAGCAAACAAAGTTTTCATTTGTTTCAATTGAAGTTGGTCCGTTCCACAGCTTGCTGTTTCGGCCACCTTTTGCAAACTTTTTGATGTAGGTTTCAACTGTCATAAGGTTTCGAAGTGTGAAATCATCCTTACAACTCTTTATTCTTTCTAAGATAAGATCATATAGGTCATCAAATATAGGATAATCTTCAGGCTTTTTGTTTCCAAGATAAGTTGTTTCGTCAATTCCGCGTTTTTTGTAGGTGTCGATGATAAGAGAGTTCAAAAGCTCAAACGCATCGGCATTGATTCCTTCCAAAATGCTTCTAAACCACTGCTCCAAAAACTGCAAGTGCTGCGAATAAGAATCATTGATTTTTTGAGATGCCTTTTTTTGCACGCGTTTTTTTGGCTCGTCAAATTCATCCAGCTCTTCGTCAGACTTTTGCTCTTCGTCATCGCTTTCATCCAAAGAAGCAATGATGTGGAATGGATTGATAATTCCGTGCAGCGATGAGCCAACGTCAATATATTTTCCGCCAAGAGAAGCTGTTAGCTGTGCATATTCTTTTTCAGGGTCCAAAATAAAGATTTTGCAGTTGTCGGCAGCAAGGTTTGCAAGAAGAGTTTTTGTGGCATAACTTTTTCCTGATCCCGACTTTCCAATAACCATCATGTTTGAGTTGACACGCGTGTTGTCACGAGCAAAAAAGTCAACAAAAACTGGATATTCATTGTCACCGATGTAAATTCCGTCTTCATCTTGAAGCGCACTTGAAATAAATGGGAAAACAGCGGCAAGAGTTGAAGTTGGAATTCCCCTTCGATATGATGTGTTTGTGTCACGCCTTGAAATGTTTGTGCTGATGAAAGCATCTTGTTGACGAGCAAACATTTCACTAAATCTAAATCCGCTTTGCTTGAGCATTGCCTTAACATCACGCTTTGCAGCATCTTCGCACGTTATGTAAGTGTTCACATCATAAAGCTGCTGGTTGTTGTTTTTAAGGTTTACAAGCAAATCTCTTAAGGTGTCAACGTGGGTTTGAAGTTCAATTTGAGCGGACGACCTTCCAACACGATTGAGTTTGCTTTCCATGTCCATTATGGCTTTGTCGATTGAACGCTCGGCATTGTATTTTGGAACAGGATTAAACTTCATCACAACTTTGGTTCTGTCCATCAAAAAGATGTCAGATCCCCAAGCATTGCCAACGTTCAAAGGATAATCGGTGATGGCATAAGTTCTGAACGCGTTGTCATCAATAAAATATCTTGCTGCCTTAAAGCGAATTTGTTTTGGCTTTGCCCATTCCATGTGTTTTGAAAGTGGAATGCTTTCAAGTTCACGCTGGTCAAATTCACGGCCATAGTTGGCTTTTAAAAATATTGTCAAGTCCTGCCCATACAATCTTTTTGCGCTCATTGGGGCAAGAGATGAAGCAAGCGCATTGATCATTCCATTGACGGTGTTTTCCAAAAGCTCCAAATCTCTGTCAAACACAACAACATAAAAATGGTCTTTGTAAACTTTGTTCTTTCGGTTGAGCGTTTCCATAAATGACACACGCTCTTCAAAAACAGGGCTTCGGGAGTCAACTTCCTTTTCAGTGACCTGCCCTTCATATTGCATTTCAAGCAAAAGTTCATATTTTTTGTTTTCGTTATATATGTAGTTGTCAAGCACCATCGCCAAATTAAGTTTCATGATTGAACATGTTTGATCAGGTGAAAGTCGGCGAAGGGCATTTGCAAAGCTTTCGATAACGTTGTCCTGAGTGTATTCGGTCAAAAGGCCAAACAGCACTGGGCGGATTTCAATGACCTGTCCATAATATGTGCCAAAGTTGATAAAGCGGTCCTGATATATTCCTTCAAACGGAATCATTTCGCCAATGTCGCCACCCTTTTTTTTGTCGCTGACAGAAAACTTCTTTTTTTGAGCCATAAATCTGAAAAGGTGCGACAGGGTTACATACAACCTTTCATCGTCAGAAATTTTTATAAAAATTGAAATAAACAAAATTGTCCAAACTCCGGCAATCCAAAAATGGGCTGGAAAGTTTGATGCGAACAAAACAACAGCAATTGCCGCACCAAGCACCGCCAAAATTAAATCAAGGCCTGTGACGCCACGAATAAATTCAAGTTTGACTTTTGTCTTCCTTGGGATGATACGTTGCATATTTTTCTCCTTGTCAATATTTTACTACAAACGAAATGAAAAATACAAACGTTTTAAGGCTATTTGCAATTATAAAATAATATATTTAATTTATTGTGCCGCCTGGCTTCATTGACTTTTTTTTGGGTAATTATTTCGAATTTTTTGATAATTAATTCATTATTTAATCCAAAAATATCTTTTGTGGCCATTTTTCCTATTAAATTTGTTGGATCGGTGGAAATTCTGTAAGGAGAAAGCTCTGATTTTGTTTTTTGCGTTTCAATTGGCATGATTGACACCATCATTTCATCTTGTGGAATAAAATTTTGGGATAAATTTGATAGAAATGGCATTTTTTTTGCTTTTTTTGCCCCTAAAAATATGATATCTTCGCCAATAAATGAAATTTTGCATGTTGGAATTATGCTTTTTTCACAAAACAAACAAACAAGTTTTTTGCCGGACAAAATCCCTTCCTTGGCTTTCCCAAAATTTGTTCCTTCCCTTGAAAAAATTTCTTTTCCCAATATTTTTTGGCTTTCAAGCGTTTGGTCATAGGCAATTTCTTCTTCAGAAGAGATGAAAACATTTTCATTTTTAATAAAAAAATTTTTTATTTTGGCTTCCATTTCGCTTTCCGAGTCAACCATGACAATGTTTTTAACAAAAAAATTTTCATCAAACTCAATATTTAAAACATAGCCAACTTTTCTGCCGGAAGAAAGAGAATATATATTTTTGGAAATTATTTCACTTAATTTTTGCATAATTTTAATTTATTTATTTTTTTCGCAAACATGATAATTTCAAAAAAATAGACAAAAAATAACAAAAAAATTGCCAATTTTATATCTTTTTATTGACATTATGAAAACAATGATGTAAAATTATGGTCATGAAAAAGAAAAACACACAAATCACAAAAAACACAACAATCAAGGATGTTCTTGCAATGGATGAAAGCCTTGCCGACATTTTGCTTGGGTTCGGCATGCACTGCATATATTGTCCAATGAGCCAACTTGAAAGCCTTGAAGAAGCTGCCCAAGTGCATGGGATTGATGTTGACTTTTTGGTCAAAAAATTGAACGAGAACAAAAAATAACAAAAAAAATTGTAAAAAAATTGTAAAAAAACTCAAAAAAATATTAAAAAAACAAAAAGAGAGGTTTTTATCTCTCTTTTTTTAGTTGATTTAAACTTTGTTATTTTTTGCATTTTATTTGTTTTTACAAGCATGTTTTATGTTAAATCGCGGAATAAATCATATTTATATATTCCATTTATTCTTCGCCACTTTTCATAAAATTTGGATGCATTAAGTTTGTATAGCGTTTCTTCCTCAACTGTCACGCCTGGGGATTTGAAATTTATGTTTTTCCCGTCATTTGAATAAATTCTGTCGCCAAATATGCCACTTGTTTGTGAAACGATAACATGATTTGAAAGCGGCGAGCCATTTGCGTCAACACAATAAACAGGATAGCCCATGTAGCCACCTGGGACATAATCAACTCCAAGAAGAGTCATGATTGTGGTGGTTAAATCATAAGCTTCGGTGAAATCTTTCACATAATGACCCCTGCTGCCAACAACATCATCTGTGATTTTTGTTGAATAAACAAATG
>CANQRE010000038.1 GCA_947626175.1 uncultured Clostridia bacterium | reverse complement strand
CTTTAACCCTATGCTCATTAAATTTAGCAACAATCTCTTCTGAATAAGATTTAACTCCGTGCATATCTTCCTGATCTCCAACATCTTCTTCAGGGGGACGGGGCTCAGGCGGATCTTCATCAACAGGCGGTTCTTCAGGCGTGACAGCACTGTTGGCTATTTCATCTCGAATATACATTCCAACAAAAACGCTTGTCCCAACAATTCCACCCAACGCCAAGATCAACAACAAACCAAATACAACATCTCTAAATTTCATTTCAACTCCTTTTATTTATCTCTTTTAAAAAGCCTAAATGGCAAGCTTATCAACCACCAAAGACCTTTAAAAACCCAAATCAACAACCACCAAACAACCTTAAAAATATAAGGCAAAAATGGGGCAATAACAATAAAACAAACAACTCCAACAATCACCCAAATCAACCAACCAGGCTTTTTCTCAGTTATAGTTTCAGTAACTGGAGAATCTGATCCCGTTTGCTTATTATCAACAACACCAAGATTGTAAGTCACTCCATCAGTTTCAAATTTCAATCTCAAAATTGAAACATCACTAACAAGAGTTTTATCTACATAGTGCTCAGTGTTAAAGCCACTAGAACGCAATTCATCAACAAATTCTGTTTCAGCAAAATTAACAACAAACTGTTTGCTTCCAATAATGTTTTTTGCTTCATCAGTCAATTTAACATCGGTTTCAGTGTTAAAAATTGCACCACAATAACCGTAACTAATGTCTTGACTATTGACAAAATCTTGTGCTGAATTTATGCGATCCCATTCATAATGATTATGTTGACCATACATATTTGTAGGAATGTCAACACTATAACGATCAACATATGTTAACGTTACATCATGATCTTCAATGTTGCCATATTTAGGACTACCAACAAGGCCATTCAGCCTAGAAAGATGATATGATTGAGAACAATAAACCACTTGAACTTCCATAAGCCGATCAATATCATGATCAGTAGAAAAAGCAATAAAATGGCAATCATAACCTGGAACAGTTACTCCTTTACTGGTGAAGAATTTAGTCCAATCATAACCGCTTTCATATCTAACAAAACCAACAAACTTGTCAGTTATCTCAATTGTTTCAGTTGTTAAATAACTATAATGAACTTCATTATCTACAGTGCATGCAGTCCATAATTGACCAACAGAAAATGAAATCTCACTTATTGTTTGTCCTTCCGGTGCAGGCGTATCAAAAAGTTCATTCCAAGCCCTATATATAGAAACAATTTGATAATATCTCAAAACATCAGGAAGAACATTAAAATCTTCAACAACATATTTGTTCAACGTTCCTTCTGTGCTAACTAATTTTAATGAATATAATTGCGGGTAAAAACTATCATTTATAGCTGTCGAAAAGCTGATTGTCGTAGCATGCACTTTTTCATTAACCGCAGGCTCATAAACATAAACAAATAATTCACTATTTTTTGACTCAGCTATTTGAACAACTTTCAAAGAATAATCATCTTCATCAACCGGGAACTTGTTTATATCAAAGTTTTCATCTTTTTGTAAATCTTCTAATGCTCCAGTATATACACTCACATCTTCAGCTTTTACAATATCAACTGCAGGAAAACATGCAAAAAACATAAATACTAAACTTATTAAAAAGCTTAGACAAACATATAAACCAATGTTAAATTTACTTTTTCGAATTTGCATATATCCCCCAAAAACTCACCGCTAGTATGTAACCGGCATTAAAGCCGATTTTTTAATGAATAATCAATGAAGCAATGGCTTTTGTGCCTTGCTCAACAGCTTCTGCGTTTTCAGCCTTAAACAACCCAACAAACCAATCATGAAATGCCGGAAGACCAAAATAAAGGCCGCAGAATATGCCAACTATCGCAACAAGAACAGCCAACACAATCAAAAACACTTTTCCCGCAGTTGTCATTTCCTTCTTCCCCCTTTTGTTAAATTTTTCTTATATGCCGGAGTGTTCTTGTATAGCAAAGCATATTCATAACACCTATGCTCCGACATAGCTTTTTTTAGCGCTCTCTCATTTCCTGTTTTTGCAACATTTCTCAATCGTTGCTCACTTAGCTCATAAGCATTTTTCAAATTACTATAACTTGTCTTGTTGGCAAGTTTTTTTTGACAATTATTAAAAAATGACATGTTCACCCCCTAAAGCTTCGAAATACATTCATGAATTGCTTCATGAAACTCAATCCCCTTTGCCTTAGCAAGAAGATCAGTAATATGCTCTAACTTTGAAAGTATCTTTTTTTGATTAACGCTAAGAGAACTACGAAACAAAAGCATATAAACCATAAAATCTTGCTCTAGCATTAAAACAGTTTGCTTTTTAGATAATACAGGAACTTTCATTTCCTTCCCCTTTTCAATAACTTTAAGCAAAAGCTCATTTTCACTAATTAACTTGTCAGCTTTTGATATAAGTTCATCGTTTTCCATGTCATCCTCCTTAACGAAAAGTTATCTTACACTCATTATAATATACCGTTTTGTTAAATAATGCAAACGATTTATACCGTTTTGTTAAAATTTCTTAAAATTTTTTTAAAAAATTGAAAAATAATAAACGTTTTGTTATAATCCACTTAGTAAAAGGAGATAAAAATGAAACTAAAAGAATTAAGGACAGCTAATAAAAAACAACAAAGTGAAGTTGCGAAAGCTATTAACGTAACGCAAACATCGTATTCATACTACGAAAACAACAAAAGGGAACCTGACATAACAACTTTAATAAAATTAGCAGACTATTTTCACACAACTGTCGACAACTTAATTGGACACGAAGTTCCTTACTTAATAGACATCAGCACTTTCACACAAAGCCAAAGAGAAATCATAGACAAATTAAAAGAATTATCTGATACAAATTGCAAAAGAGTCAATGATTTTATCACAGGCCTTTTAATTGCAGAACACGACAAAATAGAAGCATTCAAAAAAATTTTTAAGGAGTGAAGGCAATGGAGACAATACCAAAAGATAGAGAAGGACAATCTTTAATTCAACAAATAATAGAAAAACAAACTGCTTATCAAGACAAATTCTATAAACAAGAAAAGCAATATAAAGCAAAAAAGTTGATGAACAAAAACGAGACAAAAATATACGAAATGCTAAAATCAATTTTTAACAACAGCTACTTTCATGTTTTTCCACAAGTAGGGCTTAGAAGCATAATCGACACACCACAAACGAACAAAACAAGTGAAGAACTATATAGATATGTAGATTTTGGAGTTTTTGATGAAAACTATATGCCGATGCTTATTATTGAATTAAATGGAGAAAATCACTCAAAAGACCCTTTTATGATAGCAAGAGATTTAAGTGTAGAGCAAATTTTGACAAAATGCGAAATTCCAATTTTAACAATATGGACAAACGACTTACCAAAAAAGACTGAACTGCAAAAACAAATTTGCGATTTAATAAAACACCACAATCAAAAAATAGAAATGCTAAATTACAAAAAAGGTCAAACAGTTGAACATCCAAAATATGGAATAGGTAAAATAACAAAAATTTCAAAAGATAAATTAACAGGAGACATACAATTCAAAGATAAAATTAGGGCAATGCTACTAGAAACAGCAGAATTAAGAATTTTGAATAAAAAGGAGCAAAAAGTATGAACTATGCAATAGAACATATAAAAAAATAACTTGGCGTTAAAAACGATCATCGCAAAACTCGAACAACTAACACAAAGCAACGATGACCTTATAGCAGGATTTTACGCCAACGAGAACCCTTATTTACTTATAAAAGAAAGTGAAAGTTTTAAAAAAAAGTCTACTCCAGAAGAAAAAGGAGTAGAAATGAAAAAACATTGTTATAAAAGAAAAGATGGCAGGTGGCAATATGCAAAACAAGAAAATGGCATGAGATACTATGCTATAGCAAACACTTACCGAGAATTGTTAGAAAAAATAAAAAGCATAAAGCCTAAAACCATACGAATTATAAAAAACATAAAAACAAAATCATTAACCTTTTCACAATACTTTAATTATTACATACAAACATTTGTAGAAACACAACAATATAGAAGTAAAACAATTCAAGAATGGAAAAATTGTGCAAAAAACTATATCGAACCTTATTTTAAAAACTTGTCACTAACTAATATTCAACCTGAATACATTCAAAACTTTTTAAACGCAATAAAAAAAGAAAGAACAAGAGAAATAATATATCAATACATAATTAAAGTATTAAAAAAAGCTTATGTTACCGAAAAAATGAAAAAAGACATAACAATAGCTTTAGAAAAACCAAAAAGGATAAACAAACAAATCAGAAAGCCATTAACACTGGAAGAACAAAGAATGTTAATTGAAAAGGTTAAAAAAACAAATTTATATGCCTATGTAATGTTTTCACTTATAATAGGAAGCAGAAGAGAAGAAACCATACGCTTTAATCTAAAAAATGATATAAACGAAGAAAAGCTACAAATACACATACACGGAACAAAAACAAAAAATGCCGACCGATATGTAAATGTATCAAAAGAATTTATACAATTTTTAAAAGAAAACATGCAAACAGAAAAATTTAATTTTAATCTTTACTACCCCACAAAAAAAATTGCACAAATATTTAAAGACTTAAATATTCAAAACTGCTTGCACGGATTAAGGCACACATGCTCAGCTAACCTATATTTTCTAGGAGCAAAAGATAAATATAGGCAACAACAGCTGGGTCACAGCAGCATTGTGATCACAAACGATATTTATACGCACATAACGGAAAACATTCCAAAGGCAAAATTACTTGAAATTTACGGGAATTTATACCCATCGTTTGACTAAACTTTTGACTAAACTTTTGACACAAAACGAGTCACAAACGCAAAAATTTACAAAAAAAATGACTAGATATTGTATTTTAATATCTAGTCAAATACAATTGGTGGAGGCTATAGGGCTCGAACCTATGACCCTCTGCTTGTAAGGCAGGTACTCTACCAGCTGAGCTAAGCCTCCATTAGGAATGCAAATCTAATATATCAGATTCAGCATTCTTTGTCAACTATTTTTTAAATAAAACAAAAAAAACTTCGATTAAGAAGTTCTTTTTGTTTTTTGTTGTTTATAATGAAAGTCTTCCGTTTAAATCAACAACGATTGTGAATGAAACTCCAAAGTGTCCATTGTTGTCACTTGAAACATGTGTGTTCAAAACGTCTGCCAAGTTTACTTCAGTGATCTTTGTGTTTGAATAGAAGCTAGCTTTTTCTGATCCAGCAAGGTTTTCATATTTGATCAACAATGATTTCAAGTTTGCTGTTTCATCTGCTGTTACAACTTCATTGTTCACAATTTGTTCAACAATTCTATAGTTTGTAAGGTCGATCATTGATTTGTGATGAACATCGTTTCTGTCCAAAGTTATTTGATCATTTTTGCCTGTAACTTTCAATGTTATCTTTTGGAAGATCCATTCATAGTTTGCAACTGCATTAAGGTTTACGATAACGTTTCCGTTTTCATCAACTTGGCTGTAGTCAATTCCTTCAAGGTCCATGAGATAACGGTCAATTCCGTTTTGTGCATTTGTGAATTTGTGTGATGTCAATGAGCTGTCAAATTCAAATGCTTGATTTCCAAGAGTGAGTCCTGAAAGTGTGTAGAAACTATACAATGTGTTGCATCCGCTTGTTATATCCAATGTTTGTCTTACAGTTGAATATGAAAGTGTTCCTGCTTCTGCAATATTTTGAACAGTTGAAACTGTAAAGTTGTAAATAATATTTTTTTGTTCTCTGTAAACTGCAGTCAATTCAATGTTTTCATCACTTGCGTCAAATGTTGCAGTTGTGTAAATAATGTCAGAGTTTGCAAGTTTCCAGCCCAGGAACTTTTTCCAGCCTTGGTCATATTGATTATCCATCTTTCCTGTTGGAAGAGCTGAACCATAAACGACTGGCTGTTCATTTTTTGTTGTTTCAGCACCATCTTTGTATGTTATTGTTTGTGCACCATATTCAAAAACTTTGAACACAGCATAATATGTTTTGTCAGCATCTGCTTGAACGCTGAAGCTTTCTTCTGTTCCCAAGTATGTTCCAGCTTTTGCGTTTGCTTCCGAAACAGCCCATCCATTGAAGGCATATCCCTTGTGAGCTGTGATTTTTACTGTTGCAGTTGCGTTGTCTTTGATTTTCCAAGTGTTAAGTTGATCTGTAACATCAAACACAAAGTCACCACTCACATCAAATGCACAATTTTCATTGATGCGTTGAACGCTGTCATCAGTTACAACAACTGGAATGATGTTGATTGTTTTTGCTGAGAATTCACCAAAGCTTGCTGTGAATTTAACGTCTTCGTTTGCAACAAATGTTTTGCCGTTTTGGATTGTAACGTTTTGGCCAGCAGGTTGTTTCCATTCTTTGAATTCATAGAATGATTCTTTGTCAGATGCGTTCACAGCAACTGCTTGGTTAAGAATAACTGTTGATCCTTCTTTTGCAAGATAAGTGTTTTCAAGTGTGCTTGTGTAGTCAACCACATAATCACCTGTTGCACCAACTGTGATATATTTGTTGTTCACTTCTGAATCAACAACAACTTTGTAATATTTGTCAGCATCATAAACAATTGTAAAGTGCATGTCATTTGTCACTTTCACTGAATATGAAGCTATTTCGTTGTTTTGCAAAACTTCAAGTTTATCGTTTTTGAAATAGCTGTTTATATCGCCTTCATAAAGTCCATCAAAAGCTGCATTTTCGCCTTGAAGATTGAAGGAAATAACAACTTCCTTGTCTTTTTGAACTTTTGCTTTGCTTGCTTCTTCGCCATTGATTTTTACAGCAACTTTTCCAAGGCCATAATCGTTGCCACGAATCAATGTTTCAACGGTAACGTCATAAGCATAAGCCGTTGTAAGACAAATTGCACTTGCAACAACAATGGCAGGAACAACAAGTATCAAACTGCAAATTGTCAAAATTTTAATTAAACGTTTAGACATATTACCCTCCTAAATTCATCTATAGTATACCACTATTTGAATTTAATTTCAATACCTTTTTTAATATTTTTTTTAATATTTGTGCTAAAAATTGCCTAAATCTTTGATTATGCTAACCTTAATATATTATGTTATATATGAAATAGTTAATACATTAGATAATTTCACTATGCCTTTTATATAGTTTTGCAGGTTTTTAAAACAAAAAACCGACCTAGTAAGGTATGTTGTCATATTATTTTCAAAAATGCCTGCTTTTTTGAAAAGAGGAGCAGCAAAGTGAACTTTTAGGGCATTTATGCCCGTCCGCCGAACGCAGACTGCGACGAAATCCAGCAGTGTTCATTAGAAAACGAAGTTTTTGCACCGCCACTTTTACTCCTTCGACTTGGCGGTATCTTCCCGCGGGAAGAGAGAACACTTGCGCAATTTTTTTAATTAAAACAAAAAACCGACCTCACGAGGTCGGTTTAATGATAATCCAGCAGTGTTCTATCTTCCCGGGCCGTTGCCAGCCAAGTATTTTCGACGATGAGAAGCTTAACTTCTGTGTTCGGAATGAGAACAGGTGGATCCTTCTCTCTATCGCCACTGGATATGGTATGGTTACAAG
>CANQRE010000037.1 GCA_947626175.1 uncultured Clostridia bacterium | reverse complement strand
CGCCCCGGCGTGATAGCAAGCCCAAAATTGACCTGCTTGCAAGGGCAATTTTAGCGAAGTTATATGATTTTGGCAAAAATCATATAACGAGACTACGGCAGTGAACGGTCGCGATAGCGATGCGGAGCGAATCCTGACGGGAGCACAAAAAAAATGTAGCGACATTACAGTCGCTACATTTTCTATTTAACATTATTTGAAAACGGTTACACCCCAATTTTTTCAAGAGCTTTTGCTTTTATTTTTGCAAATTAATTTCGTTTAGATATTCTTCCCTTGAATATCCCCATTTCACTTCATTGTCTTTTACAACAACAAACACGTCATAATATGACCAATAAGCATCCCATCCTTCTGGCGCCGACTGGACTTCACAATAAATCACAAGGTTTTTGCACCATTGAAATGGACCAGAAGTTGACTCAGTTTTGATTGAGATCACACTGGCTGGTATGAAAATTGTGGTGAGTGCTGTGTCTTCAAAAGCCCCTAGTTCAATTTCTTGCACTCCGTCATCAAGCGTAACATCGCTTAGCTTTTTGCATAAGTAAAATGCTCCTCCGCCTATTTTTTTCACACTGGAGCTAATGTGCACGCTTTGCAAACTTTCGCAACTTTTGAATGCTTCTATTCCAATGGACGTCACCCCTTCACTTATGACAACATTTTGCAATGTTTTGTTGTCTCTAAACGCACATGACCTTATTGCGTAGCTATGGCCATCTATGTTTGTTGGTAAAGTTATTGATTTTCTTGGATCTTCAAAATCTTGATAGTTTACAAGATAATATTGCTCGTCTTTTTCCCAAAAAGTGTAATTGCGAGTATATATCAAAGCTGACTGTCCAATATCGCTGATCACAACGGTGTCATCACTTGGCTTTTTGACATATTCTTTCGACAGATTTCTGATTATAACAAGCCTTACATCATTCGAAAATGCGTCATATGAAATGATGGAAACGGACTTTGGAATTGTTACTTCCACAAGTGAATAACAATAAGCAAAGGCCTCTGCCCCAATGTATGTCGGTGACACCATAACGACTGATGACAAGTTTTTGCAGTTAAAAAAAGCAAAACTGCCAATGTCCGACACCGATGATGGAATAAAAACATGATGAAGGTTTTCACAAGAGCCAAATGCTCCTTCAGGGTTGTCTGTTTCCGGATTGGTTTTTGCGTCAGGAATGGTTGCAACGGTGTAGGTTTCGCCATTGTATTTCACTTTTTCAGGAATTGAAAGATAAATCATTCCCTGTGCATTTTTGATTGCTTCTTTGTTTGCACAAACATCCACAAATTTGTTCTTTTCATTTGTGACACTAAATTTCAAATATTCATATTCACTAACGTCTTTTATTGACCCGTCATTTTCTTGCTGCTCAGGTGGCAATGGATCAGGGTTGGATGGTTGCTTATCGCTTAACATTATGCCCAGCCAAATTCCCACCGCAGCAAAAACAATGCACATTATTGCTGTCACGGCAATAACAGTTTTTTTCATACTTTCTCCTATGTTATCAATATAGCACATTTAACGTTTACGTCAAACTGTTATTTGCAAAGTTGATTACAAAAAAAGAGCAAAATTTGCTCCTTTATATTGAATATGGATCATCTAAATCAAACATCTCTTCATCTTTGATTGCTGCTTCTGCCGTTTTTTGTGCGTGTTCATGAAGTTTTGCCGCTATCGGCCCAAGATTTTGAAAACTTTTTTCATTTCCCTGCACAAATCCACTGTCGGACGGCAATGTTTGTTTTGCGTTTTCACATGCAAGCAACATTCCAAAAGCCGCATTCAAATAATTGTCAGCGTTTTGTCTTTTTAAATCATCGTTAACATCATGAACCAATTCCAAAATTTCGCCATTGTTTACTCTTATGTTTGTAAGCGCTTCTGGAGCAAGGTCAATAATCTCTAAATTTGTGTTTAGTAAAGCTTTCTGAGCACAAAATCCATAAACCGCTTTGTTTATTGCTGATGAAATGTTTTTGCCTAAAATGCCAATTTTTCGTTTTAAAATTGCCTTTTTAATTTTATCGTTTGGCTTAAGCAGTTTGATCTGCTGAAAATATTCCTTGGACTGATCCAAGAAATTGCTCATGATGTTATAGTTAACCCATGCTTGATTTTCACAGGTTGCTATAAACAGTTTTTTAAAAATTTCAGCATCATTTGAATTGACGCGCTTCTCCATTCTTTTTTTTGATATCAATACGAAATCCTTTTTTTTGTTTGACATGTTTAACTCCTTTGCCAAAAAAGTATAACACTTTTCTCGCAAATGTCAATACCCTGTTTTGCCAACGAAGTGCTTTTTTAAATAAAGATATATTTTAACAATATTTGCTTTTCAACATAAAATGCTATTGTAAAGGAGATGTCTATGAACTGTTATAGAAAAAATAATTGCCCTTGCGGCAACTTGTATCCTCCAACAATGCAAAATTTTGGACCTTGCTCTCCTTGCGGCGTAACCGGACCTACTGGGCCAACCGGTCCAACCGGACCTACCGGACCTGCAGGAATAAGCACAATTGCCTTTTTCACTGCACCTGCAGCTGTGAACGCAGAGCCAACTCTTTTGCTTGAAAACTCTTTTCCAACAAACCAAACTGATATTGCTTTTTTAAACAACAACAATGTTAGCCTTGCGGCTGGAACATACTTGATTCGATTTGGCTCAACCGTCACAAGCACAAACGCCACACCGCCAACGATTGCGATTGCAATCAACAACGTGGTGGAATCTGGAACGATTCGCACTGGCACGGCACTTGGCTCGGCAAGCCTTACTGGTGACGCACTGATAACGATTCAAACCCCTTCAACTTTGTCCTTTAATGTTACAGTTTCGCCAGAGATAAGCTATGAAGAAAACTTTTTGATAATTGAAAAAGTTGGCTAAAAAAACTCACATCTGTGAGTTTTTTTACATTTTCAATTTTCCACTTTAAATTTTGTTTCAAAAAATGCTTTGCAAAACTTTGTCATCTTTTCAATATCGCTTTTGCCAACCATTTCAACTGCGCTGTGCATTGCAAGCATTCCAAGACCAACATCGCAGCAATTCATGTGGAAAATCGAGCTTGCCAGCAGTCCAATCGTGCTGCCACATTTAAGGTCGGAGTTGCAATAAAAATCTTGATAATCAATTTTGTTTTTTTCAAGCAAAAGTTTGATTTGTGCCGAAGAAAAACCATCTGTTGCATAGTTTGTGTGATATTTGATCAAAATTCCGCCGTTTAGTTTCACATTTTCGCCTGGATCGGCTTTGTCTAAAAAGGCTGGATGAACTGCGTGGCCATTGTCAATTGAAAGCATAAAGCCGCCATCACACGCAATGCAGCTTTGTTGCTTTGAAAGAGAAAGGGCTTCGCAAATCCGTTCAATCACGCTGTGCAAAAAGCTGCCATCTCCGCCCTGCTTTGTGCGAGAGCCAATTTCCTCATTGTCAAAAATTGCGCCAATGCTTATGCCGTTTGTTTTGGCAGAAGCAATGGCATTTATTATGCCAAAAACGCTTGTCAAATTGTCAATTCTTGGTGAGCACAAAAATTCGCCTTTTGCGCCGCTAGAAAAAGGCTTTACATCGCTTACAACAAACAAGTCCGCGTCCACAACTTTTTCATTTGGGCAAACAAGATCAAAAACACTTTCCCCTTCGCCAACAAGTGGAAGCATATCCTTTTGAATCGATGGCGCAAATGATGTGTTAACATCGCGATTTTGATGAATTGCCAAACTTGGAATTGAAAAATTTTGCTTGCTGCACACGAGTTTTGAAATTGTTTTTCCATTGTTTTCAACAATCACCCTTCCGGCAATTTTGAGTGGAATGTCAAACATTGAGTAATTGATAAGCCCGCCATACACTTCAACATTCACCCTTTTGCCTTGTGGGCTGGAAATGAGCTTGTTCCCTTTCACCCTTAGGCAAGGGCTGTCAGAATGCGCCAAAGCAATGTTAAATGTAAAATTTTTGCTTTTCCCAATATTAAAACAAACAATGCTTGTTTGATTTTTTGTCACATAATATTTTCCGCCTTGTTTAAGAGTCCAATTTTCAATAAGCGAAAGTTTTTGAAAACCAGCGGCAGACAATATGTTTTCACAGTTTTGAATTGTGTGAAAAGGTGTGTAAGATGAACTTAAAAATTCTTCAATCTTCATGTTTCCCTCCAAAATTAATCATTCCAATTCCAGTCAAGAATTTCAGGCATGTCGATTCCATATTCTCGAACATAACGGTGATGTTTTTCAAGTTTTTCATTCATTTGCTTTTCAATTTTTTTCTTGTCTTTTTGTGGCAAATCCAAATATTTTATTGCGCTCAAAATCAAGTGATATCTGTCAACTTTGTTTCTAACTCGCATGTCAAATGCGGTTGTAATTGTTCCTTCTTCGCAGTAGCCTGAAACATGCAAGTTTTGATTTTTTCGATTGTAAGTTAGCTCATGCACAAGTTTTGGATAGCCATGGAAGTTGAAAATTATTGGCTTGTCTTCGGTGAAAAGTTTGTTATATTGCGTGTCAGTTAGCCCATGTGGATGATGTTTTGACGAAACAAGTTTCATAAGGTCAACAACATTGACAAAGCGAACGCTAAGCTTTGGCAACAATTGTCTTAAAAGTTTTGCCGCCGCAAGTGCTTCCAAAGTTACTGTGTCGCCACAGCTTGCAAAAACAATGTCAGGATTTTTTCTATCGTTTGCCCCCGCCCATTTCCACTCGCTTATGCCTTTTGCACAATGCGCCTTCGCCTCGCTCATATTCAGCCACTGAAAAGATGGATGCTTTGACGCAACAATAACATTCACATAATTCAAGCTTTTTGCGCAATGATCATAACAAGAAAGCAGGCAGTTTGCGTCTGGCGGAAGATAAATTCGAACAACATCCGCTTTTTTGTTGACGATATGATCAAGAAGACCCGGATCTTGATGAGTGAAGCCATTGTGGTCTTGTTGCCAAACATTGCTTGTCAAAACAAGATTGAGCGAGCTGATTGGCTTTCGCCATTCAATTTCGTTGCAACTTTTAAGCCACTTTGCATGTTGCGAAATCATGCTGTCAACAACGCGCACAAATGATTCATAACTGTCAAACATTCCATGCCTGCCAGTGAGCAAATATCCTTCAAGCCAGCCTTCGCACATATGTTCTGACAAAAAGCTGTCCATCACCCGCCCAGTTGGCGACAAAAATTCATCATTTGGCAAAATTTTTGCGCCAAAAGTTCTGTTTTCCTTTTCAAAAACTTTGTTTAGCCTGTTGCTTAACGCTTCGTCAGGGCTAAAGATCCGATAATTGTGATTTTTGCTGTTAAGGGCAAAAATATCTCTGACATATTCACTTAGCTTAAGCATGTCTTGTTCACGCACAACCCCGTGGCCGTTGAATTTGACAGCATAATCGTCAATATTTGGAACAACAAGCTCCTTCAACAAAAGCCCGCCATTTGCATAAGGTGAAGCCGAAATCCTTTTGCTCTTTTTTGGGATGACTGATGAAATTTCAGGGAAAAGTTTGTAATTTTTGTCAAAAAGTTGCTCTGGATGATAACTTTTAAGCCACTTTTCAAGCATTTTCAAATGCTCTTCACTTGAAACATCAAGCGGAATTTGATGAGCACGGAAACACCCTTCAATTTTTTTGCCATCAACTTGTTTTGGCCCTGTCCATCCCTTTGGAGTGCGAAGAACAATCATTGGTGTTTTGTAAAATTTTGGGTCTTGTTTATATTTTTGCCTAATCAGTTTGATTTCTTCAATGCACTTATCCATTGCTTGTGCCATGAGCGAGTGCATTTTCATTGGGTCATCGCCTTCAACAAAATAAGGATTGTAGCCATATCCTTCCAAAAGCTTTTTTAAATCTGATTTGTCAATTCTGGAAAGCACGGTTGGATTGCTGATTTTGTAGCCATTCAAATGCAAAATTGGAAGCACAAATCCATCTCTTTGAGGGTTTAAAAATTTGTTTGAATGCCAAGATGTTGCAAGCGGTCCTGTTTCCGCTTCGCCATCGCCAACAATTGCCACCGCCACGAGATTTGGATTGTCCATAACTGCGCCATAAGCATGGGCAAGAACATAGCCAAGCTCGCCGCCTTCATGGATAGATCCGGGGGTTTCAGGCACACAATGCGAGCCTATTCCGCCAGGAAAAGAAAATTGTTTGCAAAGTTTTTCCATCCCATCGTGCGACATGGATATTTGAGGATAATATTCGCTGTAAGTGCCTTCCAAATAACTGTTGGCAACCAAAAAGTTTCCGCCATGTCCTGGGCCAGAGAGCAAAATCAAATCAAGGTCATATTTTTGAATTATTCTATTGCAATGAGCATACACAAAATTTTGTCCAGGAACAGTTCCAAAATGGCCAACAAGCTTTTTTTTGACGTCATCAAAGCAAAGCGGATGATCACGCAAAAGCGGGTTTTTGAGAAGATATAACTGCGCAACAGACAAGTAGTTGGCCGCTGAAAAATATTTGTTAAGATTTTCAAAATATTGTTTTGTTGAAAATTTGTCAGTTTTCATTTTAGCCTCTAAAATTAGTATAGCTAAATTGAAAAAATAATAAAAATGTTTTGCTTTGTTTTTTAAAAAAAGAAAAAACTTTTTGCTTGCCGCACAAAGGGTTTTTAAAGCTTTGAATTAGCTGTCCGTTGAAATTCCTTCCAAAAATTTTGGATTAAACTTTTTAAGGCACACATCCACTTCCGCTGTTGCCCTTTCTTCAGGCAAAACACCATCCAAATTTGAAATTTCTTGCTGAATCAACGCGCTTGGAAGATGTCTAACAGTCACAGAACATTCCTTTCCAAACTCGTTTTGAAATTTCACGCCAACAATAAAGGCTTTTTCAGTTTTAAACATCTTTAGCGGCCTTGAAAGATTGTCTTCCCAAAACTCCTGAGTTTCACGGCGAAAAGTTATGCAAGGATTGAACAAAACGTGAATGTTTTTTCCAACGCCTTCACTTATGGCAACAATCCTTTCGTTTTCACCTATTTGATTTGCCGAAATTGACATTGCAATTCTGCCTTGGCTCCAATTGAATCTAAGCGTGTCACAAAGGTCCCTTGCAATCCTTTTTGAATTGTCATCTATTTTTGAAACAATTGTTTTTGCTTTTAAAATATCACTGTTTTCAACCACTTCTCTTATCATAAATATAAGATATGAACGCTTGCCTCTGTTTAGTAAAAAAAATCAGGCATGATTTGCCCGATTTTTAGCCCAAAATGTCGCTTCTGTCAGTGAAGGATGTGTGAAGCAAAGGATTTCCAAAAGCGTGAAGATATTTTTGATACAAGTTTATTATGTCTGGATTTTCATGGCAACATCTCACGGCCGACTTTTTGTCAAGCTGATAAAGCGATTCGCTTCGCATTTTTCGAACTTTTTCAAACACATTTCGAATGTTTTTTGGCTGTCCGCCACCTGCCATACATCCGCCAAGGCAAGCCATCACTTCCACAAAGTCATAATTTTGAATGTTTTCAAGCATTTTTCTTGCATTTGCCAGCCCACTGACAACGCAAACACGCAAATTTCGATTTCCAAGTTTGATGTTTGCTTCAACAAAGCCTTCAAGTGAGCGAACGTTTTCAAACTCCAAATTTTTTGGATTTTTTTTCGTCAGCATAAAAGTTGCAGTTCGCAAAACTGCTTCTGCCACACCGCCTGATGTTCCAAAAATAACTCCGCCGCCGC
>CANQRE010000036.1 GCA_947626175.1 uncultured Clostridia bacterium | reverse complement strand
CTTGCAACGTGGCAGATGGGTTCGTCTAACTATTTCCGCCGCGCAAAGCGCTTCCCCAGAAAAGTTAGACTCCAAAGTTAAAAAAACACAGTCTTTATCTCAAGGCAAACAAAACAACAAGGCGGGAACGAGCATTCAGTGCAAATAAAAAAATAAAATGCGAAAAAACGCCAACGGAGTGCGATTTGCGTTTGGTGCGAAAGCGAAAAAACAAACGACACCCGAGTGATTGCGGCAGCAATCCGAGCTCGAGTGCCGTTTTTTCGCTGGTAGCCTCCAGGGGAGTCGAACCCCTCATTCCGCCGTGAGAGGGCGGCGTCTTAACCGATTGACCAGGAGGCCTTAAGCGAGAATAATTTTAGCAAAAAAAAACAAAAAAATCAACAGTTTAAACAAAAAATTAGCCCTTTTGGACTAATTTTTGTCGGCAAAGCCGAGTGAAATGAGAATTGCGCGGTTTATTTCTTTCATCTTGTTGTCTTCAAGTGTCGTTATCTTTTCGCGTAAACGCCGTTTGTCAAGCGTTCGAATTTGCTCCAAAAGTGCAACGCTGTCTTTTGGGAGATGATATCTGTCGCTTGGCAGTTCAATATGGGTTGGAAGCTTGGCTTTGTCAAGCTTGCTTGTGATTGCCGAAACAATAACGGTTGGCGAAAAACGATTGCCCACGTTGTTTTGAATGATAAGCACAGGTCGAACTCCACCTTGCTCGCTTCCAACAACTGGACTTAAATCAGCCATATAAATTTCGCCGCGTTTGATTAAGTCTTCCATAACTCCTTCTTAAAATCATATAAGTCTGCCATTTCAAGCTCACTTAGCTCGTCAAGCACTTCTTGGGGCAGAGAAAAATTCTCTTTCGATAGCAGTTTATGCAAATTTGCATCCAAAGTTTCCATGCCCGCAAAATTCGCAGAACAAAAGCAACTTTCATCAAAATCTTTAACTTTTTTGTTAAAAACTTCACAAAACTTCTCTTCTTTATCCATTTATTCACCTCTTAAATCGAGTTTATTCGCTTTTAGAATGTTGTTTTTTGCAATATATATGCAAAAGCCAAAATCGAACAATGTCAAAAAATGTAAAAAATGTTTAGACAAAAATTATCTAACCATGCTATAATTAGTAAGAAATAATCTAAAATAGGCAGGTATGGATAGAGATAGCTTCAGCGGAAGATTGAAAGATTTAAGATTGGAATCGGGCTTAACTCAAGCAGGACTTGCACAAAAGATTGGTGCAACTCAAAGGCAGGTTAGTTTTTGGGAAAAGGCACAAGTTGAGCCAAACATTTTTTGGCTAATCAAACTTGCAGATTTTTTTGATGTTTCCGTTGACTATTTGATAGGTCGAAATTAGTCAGGACAAAACCTTTGCAAACAAAAGAGAAGTTCAATTTTTCAATAAATTTTCGCCCAATATTTTTATGTTTTGTTGCACTTTTGGTTGGGCTGATTTCAGCACGAAAATTATATAGTGGGGATGGCACTTATATTGCAACGGTTGTCATCCTTTTTGTGATAATTGTTGCTTATTCGCTTTTCAAACGCAAAATTGTTGGGCTTATCATTGCAATTTTGTGCTTTTTTGTTGGAAATGGAATGTATTTTCTTTCGTATTCTTCTTTTATGGGAAAGGAATATAATTCAAGCCAAATCTGCGGAAGGGTGAGTGAAGTGGAAGAACAAAATTCGCTGCTAGCCCTTTCACTTCAAGATGTCACTGCAAATGGACAAAAGGTAAGCGGCGTCAAATTGTATGTTTACTCAGCCGAAGAAAACAGTTTTTCAGTTGGAGATGTGATTGTTTATGTTGGTGATTTACGCCATCAACAAATGTTTTCACTTGGTTCGTTTAACAGTTATTATTATCGAGATAAAATTGCCTATTCTTCTTCAGCAATGCTTTCTGACATTTCGGTCACAAGTTCAGGCATGCGTTTTGATGAACAGGCTCGTGAAAAAATCAAAGAAACGCTTTATTCCAACATGGATGAGCGTTATGCGTCAGTGGCATATTCAGTTTTAACAGGCAGTAAAGATGGAATTGATGGTGAAATTTATGCTTATTTCAAAGACTCCGGCATTGTGCATTTGCTAGCGGTTTCAGGTCTTCACGTCACAATGCTTATCACAGTGATTGCCTTTCTTCTTAAAAAGGTGCATCTAAACAAATATGCAAGTTTTGCACTGATGTTTATTGTTTTGATGTTGTATGCCTATATTTGCGGCTTCACTCCAACAATTGTCAGGGCAACAATAATGGGGCTTATGCTTTCGCTGGCAGTTTTGTCAAACAAAAGATATGATGGGCTCACGGCAATTGGCTTCGCAGGCACTTTAACACTTTTCATATTTCCGCTTTCAGCTTTTGATGTTGGATTTTTGATGAGCTATAGTTGCGTGATTGGAATATATTTGTTAAACAAGCCAATTTGCAAAATTTTAAGCAAATTTATTCCTCGAAAAGTGGCATCACTTCTTTCAATTTCATTGTCTGCGCAAATTGGAATTCTTCCAGCCTTAAGCAGCTTAAGAGGAAAATTAAATCTGCTTGGAGCAATTACAAATCTGATTGTCATTCCTTTGTTTAGCGTGCTTTTCCCGCTGCTTGTTTTAAGCACGATAATTGTTTTGATTTTTCCTTCTCTTGGGCCGCTTCTCAAAGCCAGTGAGTGGGGATTTTATGCCATTGAGCAAGTGGCAATCTTCTTTTCCAGCACGTCTTTAAAGATAAGGCTTAGAAAATTTGACAGCTTTTATGTGACGATTTTCATGATGATAATTTTTGCCGCAAGCTATTATCTTATGTCTTCCGCGCTTTCAAAGTGGCTTGTCATTTTGATGTTAACTTTGGTTTTTGGACTATACACTTTTATAAAGCCTGGGCTGTATGATCGGGGATCAAGTGTGTATATTTTTGGCTATGATTCTTCGCCTGTAATGGTTTTGGAATCAAAAAGCGGGCAAACATTTTGCGTGAATTATAACGCTCGCTTTATGGAAGCATTTTTAGATAATGAAAACTTTGAAAAAATTGACTTTGTGCTTTCGTCCACAAGCCTAGATGAGTTTGCCGACAAAACTCTCATTGACAAACAGGGCTTTGCCGGAGACTTTAAGTATAGTCAAAAAGGCGACGATTTCACAATTGAGTTTGACGGGGCTAAAATTTTCTTTACAAACACAATTGTTGAGAGTTATAATAATTTTAAAAGCGATGAAATGTATGACTTTGCATTTGCAAAGGACAGTTTGACAAAAATAAATGCCAAATTTGTTGCAACGCAAAACTTGACAAATCTTTCAAATTATTCATTGCATCAAAGTGGAGCGTTAAAATATTCGCTGTCTGCAAACAAAGTGTGGAGGATTGATTGAAAACCCTAAAAAAGAGATTGGCAAGCGGAATTGCAAGTGTTTATGTTGTTGAAGGTGATGATTTTTATCTCTTTGACAGGGCTTTTTTAATGATCAAGCAAGCCTGCCAAATCACAATGGATGATTTTAACATAACAAATTTTGACAGTGAAAATTTTTCGATAGATGCGCTGTTTGCTTCAACTGAGCAGCTGCCAATGATAGATCCAAAAAGGCTTGTGGTCATTCGCGGCGGAAAAATCAAGGAAGCGGACAAAAAAAAGATAACTGAAATTCTCTTAAAAATCCCAAAAACGACAACTGTTTTGGTGCTTGATTATTCAAAAACATTTGAGTTTTTGAAAAAGGATTTTGTTAGTGTTGATGCAAGCAGAATGGACACTGAAACAGTCAAAAAAATTGTTGTTGCAACGCTTGCAAAAAGTGGAAAAACAATTGCTTCTGACGCACTTATGGGCTTGATTGACAGCTGCAATGGCTATTTGACGCGGATTATGTCGGAGCTTAACAAACTTGTGTGCTATGATCTTGATTCAAATCAAATTTCGCTTGCAATGGTTGAAAAACTTGTAACAAAGGATGTTGAATACAGCGTTTTTGCTCTCACTGAAGCACTTGCAAAAAAGAATGGGGACAAAGCCTTGACAATTTTAAAGCAAGTTGAAAAGGAAGATGGAATTTTTGCGCTCATTTCAAATCAGTTTAGGCGGCTTTTTTATGTTTCTATTTCAGATTATTCAACAAGCGAGCTGGCACAAATGCTTGGCGTAAAGGAATATGCAATCACAAAGGCAAAAGAGCTTGCAAGGGGATTTTCAAAAGCACAACTAAAAAAAATATGCTCGCAGCTTGAAGAAATTGATTATTGTGTCAAATCTGGTCTAATTTTGCAAACAAATGCGCTTTATCTTCTTGTGTTTTATATAATTTACATTTAAGGGTGAAAGTATGTTTAAAAAGAAAGTAAAAATTGGAATAGCATTTGGTGGTGGAGGAGCGCGTGGCTTTACGCATATCGGTGCAATCAAGGCGTTTGAAGAATGGGGCATAAAGTTTGACTTTATTGCTGGAACAAGTGCGGGAAGTGTTGTTGGCGCCGCGTGGGCAGCAGGCAAAACATGGCAAGAGATATATGACATTGCAAAATTTGTTCGCACAAAGGACATTCGCACCAGCAAAGTGCCGCTTATGCCAAGCAAAACTGAAGGCATTGAAAAATTGATTGTTGAAAATTTGGGCGACATAAACATTGAGGACCTAAAAGTTCCGTTTTCCGCCACAGCAGTTGACATAAAATCAACAAAGGAAGTGTGCATCAGTCATGGCAATCTTGCAAAAGCTGTTGCCGGATCGTGCTGCGTTCCAGGCATTTTTATTCCTGTTGTGTTTGACAACATGCTTTTGTGTGATGGCGGACTTCAAAACACAATTCCATCTGACATTCCAAGATATTTTGGCTGCGACTATGTTGTTTGCGTGGACTGCAACAAATCTCGAACTTATGGCACCGAGTCACAAAAGTTTTTTGATGTTGTCACTTGTGCAATTCGCATTCTCATGAAATCAAATGCCGTCAAAGGCTATGTCAATGCCGATGTTGTGATTGCTCCTGAAACAAAGCAGTTCAAAGCCACAAAAACAGATGGTTTTGAGGAAATGGTTGAGGAAGGCTACAATGCAACAATTGATGCAATGCCACAAATAATCAAACTTTTTGGCAAAAAGAAGCCATTTTTAAAGAAAAAATTCTCTCAAAAAAGTGAGATTGAGTTTGTATGAGCCAAAAAAAGTTAAAGCTTTCATATTCCAAATCGTCACTTGTGTGGCGAATTTGTTTGTCACTGGTTCTAATTGGCTTGATTTTTGTTGTGATATTTTTAAGAGTCCCAATTTCAAAATGGATTTATCATTGGGATGACAGTTCTGTTGAAAATGCCGATTTTTGCGTGGAATATATTGATGTTGGACAAGGCGACAGTTCACTGATAAAATTTGATGATGGAAAAACAATGCTTATCGATTGCGGCCCAAAAGCATCAAGCGCGACACTTGTCAGAGAGCTAAAAAATCAAAATGTTGAAACGATTGATTATTTTCTTTTAACTCACCCAGATGCCGATCATGTTGGCGGAGGAGCGCAAATATTTAGTGAATTCAATGTAAAAAATTTTTACAGGCCAATGTTTTTGTCAGCAAGTGAAGAAAAGGACAAAAACTATCCAATATATTCCACCGCAATATATGACGAAGTGATTTCGGCGTTTTACAGGGAGCAGGGCGCTTTGCAGTTTTTCACAAATGTTTCCTTGCCATCAATTAAGGGCGAAAATTATGTTGTCAATTTTCTTGCTCCCATAGTTGTTAACCCTGATCCAAATCAAACTGACACAAATGCGTTGTCGGCGGTTGTTGACATAAAATTAAATGGCCAAAGCTTTTTGTTTATGGCAGATGCTGAAAGCGAGCAGGAAAGGGAGCTTGTCCAAACGTATGGCGGCCTTTTAAAAACAAATGTCTTAAAGGTTGGCCATCATGGTTCAAGCACTTCAACAACCAAGGATTTGCTTGAAAAAGCCCAGCCGCAATATGCAATCATAAGCTGCGGCAAGAACAACAGTTATGGTCATCCATCGTCTCAAACAGTTGAAAGGCTTGAGCAGGCGCAAGCCAAAATATATCAAACATCACTTTTGGGCAACATAATTTTTTCGGTAAAGGACGGTGTTTTGTATCCGGGCGGCGAAGGCAAAATGATTGATTATGCACTTATCAGTGTGCTTCTTGGAGTTGGAGTTTTGCTTGTTTGGGGCATACATTTTCCAAAACGAAAAAACAAGTCGAAAAAAAGTTCTTGAAAAAATAATATCAAATTCATTTGGCTAAAAAGCAAATTATGTTAAAATAATAATATGAAACAAATGGGAACAAGCATTTTGGTAACATGTTTAAGTGATGCGGTTGGCGCACATTTGGCAGAAGAAATGTCTTCGCTGCTTGGACTATTTTATGCTTCTTGCAAAGATATCGTGGAATATGACCTTTTTGACAGCAAAGCAATTTTGAAAAATTGTGGGCTTAGATATTTAAAACAGCGTGAAAAGTCAGCACTCAAAAGTGTGAGCCAATATGAAGGAGCAGTGATATATGTTGATTATCAGCTGTTCAAAAGTGGAAGCGTGGCATTCAAAAATGTGCATCCGTGCATATATTTGCGTCTTCCAAAGCAAAAGCTTGAAAAAAATGATGCGCTAAACAAAATTGCCTTTGAAACTCGTGACAAATATTTGTTGGAAAAAAGTGACCTTTGTGTTGAAATTGAAGGCGGAGGCAAAAAGGCACTCGACAAGGTTTTAAGGGAGATGAAAGAAAAATTATGAAAAAAATAACACGAAAGTCGCTTAATTATCTCAAAGCGCTCACGGCTGAAACAATTTCAAATGCAAAAACAGGGCATCTTGGCTCATCGCTCAGTGGCAGCAGCATTTTGTTTGCACTGTTTAAAGAGCATTATTGTTATGATGTGTCGGACACTGACTTTTTGAACAGGGACAGATTTGTTCTTTCGGCTGGACATGTCAGCGCACTTTATTATTCTCTTTTAAATATGTTTGGCTTTGATGTGAGCTTGCAGGATTTAAAAAATTTTTCAAGTTTGAACTCAAACACTCCTTCTCATCCTGAATTTGGCGTGCTTGGGGGAGTTGAAACAACAACAGGCGCACTTGGACAAGGCGTTGCAAACGCGGTTGGAATGGCGCTTGCCGAAAGTTATATGGAAGAGCGTTTCAACACAATTGGCTTTCCAATCATAGACAGCAACACTTATTGTTATGCCGGTGATGGCGATTTGATGGAGGGCGTTGCACTTGAAGCTTGCTCAATTGCCGGAGCGTGCAATCTTAAGAGATTTATTTTGCTGTATGATTGCAATGATGTCACAATTGATGGGTCGCTTAGCCTGTCCAGCCGTGAAAATGTTGCAAAAAAATTCAAAGCCATGGGCTTTAAAGTTATCGAAGTAAAAAATGGAAACAAATATAGCTCATGTGTAAGGGCAATAAGCAAAGCAAAAAAATCTGAAAAGCCAACGATCATAATTTTCCACACAACAATTGGAATTGGAACAAACAAGGAAGGCACAAGCGCCGTTCATTCTGGCGTGATGAGCAAGGAAGAGCTTGACCAGTTCAAAGCAAAGCTTGGCGTGGAAGAAAGTTTTTACATTCCAAGCGATGTAAGGTCGTATTGCATGGAAAGCACCATCAGGGGAAAGTTAAATCACGAAAGGTGGAATCAAGATCTTGCGGTGTATGGCACAAGCCAGCCGGAGTTATTCAAAAAACTGCTTTCATTTTTTGATTTAAGAAAAATTGATTATGAAAAAATTGCATCCAATGACAAAATTCAAACAATGTCAATGCGTGAAATGAACAATTTTGTTTTAAATGAAATTTGTGACAAAACTCCGCAAATGATTGGCGGAACAGCGGATGTTGCTCCTTCAACAAAAGCATATATAACAA
>CANQRE010000035.1 GCA_947626175.1 uncultured Clostridia bacterium | reverse complement strand
CTTTTGCCTTATATTGAAGAGCTAAAACTAACAAAATTCAAAATGATGGTTGCCGAAAGCATTTTGAAGGAGATCAAAGCAAGGCTAAAATTTTTGTCAGATGTTGGGCTTGGCTATTTAACCCTTTCTCGCTCTGCCGAAACTCTTTCGGGCGGCGAGTCGCAGCGCATTCGTCTTGCAACGCAAATTGGCTCAGGCCTTGTTGGCGTTCTTTACATTTTGGACGAGCCAAGCATTGGGCTTCATCAGCGTGACAACGAAAAACTTTTGGCAACACTTAAAAATCTTCGCGACAAAGGCAACAGTTTGATTGTTGTTGAACATGATGAGGACACAATGCGTGCGGCCGATTGGATTGTTGACGTGGGCCCTTATGCCGGAGTGCATGGCGGAGAGATTGTTGCAAACGGACCTGTAGAAGAAGTGTTAAAAGTCAAGGACTCCATAACTGCAAAATTTTTGCGGGGCGAAGAAAAAATTGAAACGCCATCTTCAAGAAGACAGCCAACAGGATTTTTGAAAGTGTTTGGAGCAAAACAAAACAATTTGAAAAACATTGATGTTTCAATTCCGCTTGGCGTGTTAACACTTGTGACCGGAGTTTCTGGAAGTGGGAAAAGCAGCCTTGTCAATGAAATCATTGCCCCATATCTTTCAAACAAACTCAATGGAGCAAGGCTTGAGGAAGGCAAGTTTGACAAAATTGAAGGCGAAACCAAGCTTGACAAAATTATTTGCATCGACCAAGCTCCAATTGGCAGAACTCCTCGCTCAAATCCTGCCACATACACCGGCGTTTTCACCCCAATACGTGAACTTTTTGCTGCAACAAATGATGCAAAGATGAGGGGATTTAGCTCCAGCAGATTTTCATTCAATGTCAAAGGCGGAAGGTGTGAAGCGTGCGAAGGGGCCGGAGTAAAACAAATTGAAATGTATTTTCTTCCAGATATTTCAGTTCCTTGCGAAGTTTGCAAAGGGAAAAGATACAATCATGAAACGCTGGAAGTCAAATACAAAGGCAAAACAATTGGCGATGTGCTTGAAATGACTGTTGAAGAAGCCCTTGATTTTTTCAGTGCCATTCCAAGCATAAAAAACAAGCTTCAAGCGCTTTTTGATGTTGGGCTTGGATATATAAAGCTTGGCCAGCCTGCCACAGAGCTTAGCGGCGGCGAAGCACAAAGAGTCAAGCTTGCAAGCGAACTTGCAAAACGCGAAACAGGCAAAACGCTTTACATCCTTGATGAGCCAACAACTGGGCTTCACATGTATGACGTTAAAAAGTTGATTGCAATTTTAAACAGACTTGTTGGAAATGGAAACAGCGTTATTGTGATTGAACACAATCTTGATGTCATAAAATGTGCCGATCAAATCATCGACCTTGGCCCTGAAGGTGGAAATGGCGGAGGAAGGGTTGTTGCAACTGGAACGCCGGAAGAAATTGCCAAAAATCCAAAGTCATTCACCGGCCAATTTTTGAAAAAAATTTTAAAAACAAACTAAAAATTTAGTTTTTTTTGGCTTTTTTAAGCCAAGCGTTATCTCTTGCAAAAAATGAGCCGAAGTGATAAAATATATCCATGCGAATAATCTCTCTTGCATCGGGAAGCGATGGAAACATGACATATCTTGAAAGTGAAAAAGTCAAAGTTTTGATTGACATTGGTTTGTCATGTTCTGAAGCAGAAAAAAGGCTCAAACTCATTGGCGTTGAGCCAGGGCAAATTGATGTTATTCTTGTCACACACGAGCATTCTGACCACATAAAAGGAGTTGACGCCTTTTCTTGCAAATATGACAAGCCAGTGTTTGCTCACAGAGAAGTGTGGGATGACATGAAATACAAGTTTTCAAAAACGCCAATCAAAAATCGCAGATTTTTTGAAACGCAATCATTTTTTTTGCGAGATATAAAAGTGACAGCAATTCCACTTCCGCATGATGTGCCATGTTTTGGCTATGTTTTTGAAAATAATGGCGCAAAAATAAGTATTTTAACAGATGTTGGGCATACTAATGACAGAATACTTGACAGTATTCGTGGAAGTCAGTTGGTTTATCTTGAAGCAAATTATGACAAGCAAATGCTCAAGGACGGCAAAAAATATTCGCCATCTCTTAAAAGACGAATTTCAGGCGGAAGGGGACATCTTTCAAATGATGAAAGCGCAATTTTCATCAAACATCTTGTTGAAAGCGGAAGCAGGCAAATTGTTTTGTCGCACTTAAGCCGTGAAAACAACAGGCCTGAACTTGCTTATTCTTACATAACCGAAAAACTTAAGGGTTATGGCATAATTGAAGGCAAACATGTCAAAATAGATGTTGCTTCGCCAAATCCAGGAACGATATTCAAGCTTTAAAGGTTTTTTCAACAGCTTCCAAAAGGAGTCAAAATGAAAAAACTTTTTTGTTGCTTAATGATTGGCGCGTTGTCTGTGACAATGCTTTCTGGTTGCGGCAAAACACAAGTTGCAGACAAAAGCGTGGATATGAGCATAAGGCGTGTTGCCACGGAAAGCGCTTCTTCACAATCGCAAATGCTTTCGCAAGCAAAAAGTGCGGTCGTTGGAATCAAAACGCTTTTTGACGATGGCTATGCAATTGGAAGCGGCGTTGCAATTTCAGATGGTGGATATATTCTCACAAACAATCATGTTGTTGAAGGCGGAAAAGGCATAACATTGTTTTTTGCCGACAAAACAACAGGCTCGGGAAGAGTTGTTTGGACAAGTCCATCGATAGATTTGGCAATTGTTTTGTCGTCAAAAGAAATTCCATATTTGGGAACAAATGATGCTCCAATTGAAGTTGGGCAGCAAGTTTATGCCCTTGGCACGCCATTGACGCTTGAATTTAAACACACAGTCACACATGGAATTGTCAGTGCAAATGACAGGACTTTGGAAACTGAAACAAGCGAAGGAACTTCATTTTTGCAAAGTTTGATTCAGCATGATGCAGCCATAAATCCCGGCAATTCTGGTGGACCGCTTATCAACACGCAAGGGCAAGTGATTGGAATCAACACCCTAAAGGCAACCGAAGGCGAAGGCATTGGCTTTGCAATTCCAATTCAAATTGGCAAAACAGTTGTTGACAAACTCAAACAAAATCCGTCTTACAAATCCCCATATCTTGGCGTGTTTGGCTTTGACAGCGACATTGCCAAAGTGTATGGCGAAAGCCTTGAAACAGAGGGGGTTTATGTTGTTTCAACCGATGGCCCTGCAAAAAACAGTGGCATTCAAAAAGGCGACATAATCACAAGCGTTGGCTCAAAGCCAATCACAAATCTTTTGTCGCTTCGAAATGCCGTTTTGTCCTTTGACAAAAACGATGTGGTCAAAGTGGAGTTTGTTCGATCTAACAAACAAATTGAAACATTTGTAACGTTAAAATAGCAAAAACGGGGCAAATATCAAAAAAAATTTCAAATAACCTCTTGAAAAACGCAAGCAACAGTGATATAATAATGCAGGAGAAAAAAAGTTGTCAAAATTCAAAATGTTTTGGATGGCAGCACAAAATTTTCCGCATTATTTTTTTGCAAAGCATATTGCGCAAAAAATGAATACAATTTGCAAAAGAAAAGTTTTTAGGAGGGAAACATGGAATTTTTGAAATATTTTAGTGAAAGTTTCAAAAACGGCAATCTTTCAAACTTGAGTTATGACAAGCTTATAGCAACATATAAGCAGGATTTTAACAAAACATCTTTCAACGTTAATGGTCTTGACCAAAAGTTTTTTGGCCCTTTTGTTAACGAAGTTTTGGAGCCAATTGACAATTCGGGAAAATGGCGACTTAGAAGCGTGACTTCCAACGAAATCAAGCAAGGCTACAAAAATGCGTTAACGGCTGGAACAAACGGGGCAATCGTTCAAAAAAATTGGGACAAAAAAGAACAGGCTTTCAAAGATGCCAAAAATGAAAAAATTTCATTTGTCAGGGCAATCATGCTCAACGGCAATTTGCCTGAAAAAGTTTTTGCTGATGAAACAAAAAAATATTACAAAGCCCTAAAACTCTTAAATGAAGTCAGCGTAACCAAAAAAACAGCAGAATCTGAAGTGTTTGTGTTGCCTTTAAAATCAAATAAGCAAGAAATTGGCTATTTGAAATTTGATGAAGATGAACATGCAAAACTTGTTGTTTCATCATTAATTGACAGATTTAGTGCAGAAGTTGATGAAAAAATAAGAAAAACTAATGACAGAGTTAAAAATGACAAAGCAAAAATTTCACCTCAATCAAAATATTCAATTGTTTTGCTTGCAACAATGCTCACCCTTAGGGAAATGGGCGCAAACAATGAAAAGGATTTAAAAGCAATATATGGCGCAGTTGCTCCATTTTTGTGCCTTTCACTTGATGAAATTCCAAAGGAAAGATGCAGGGGCTGGAGATCGGTTGCTGTTGCAATGGCTGAAGAAAGGCTTGAAGAACTTAATTCTGTTTTGCCAGAAGGAGAAAAATATAATTCCGCCAACGTTCAATATTATTTCCATGATTTGCTATTAAATCGCGAAGTGAACAAAAAAATCAGCGAAGACAGATTTGAAGAATTTCATGCTTGCTATTCATTGCAAGATGGCGCAAACAAAGTGTTCTCATTTGTGAGCGATTTTGGAACAACACGCTATGTTGCTCCAGATAATATGTTGACAAATAACATTGAAAAAGCATCGGAAGCACTTTTGTTGAAAACAGAAGATTCTCTTCCAAAGGTGCTTGATGGATTTAGATTTATTCAAGATGTTGCATTTGGGGACAATCCAGTTGACACAACTGAAGAGCTTATTGAAGCAATGTCAACAAATTTGCTTTTGATTTCACAGCTTGAAGGCAAAATGGACAAAGAAAATGTAAATCGTTTGACAGAAATGTTTTCAACTGTGCTTATTCAAGCTTTGACCTCACTCACTCCAGTTGGAGAAAAAACACTTGCTGGGCGAGAAGGAGAGTTTGAAAGCGCGCTTGATCGTTACAACAAATTAAAAATCGCTGATCCAATTGTTCCAATAATTTTAGAACCTGCAGAGGATGAAGCAAGCGAAAGTGTTGAAGAAGATCAGCTTGAAGCAAATCTTGAAAGTGAAATCGAAAATGCCGCGGCTAACCCAGCTCAAGTGGCAATAGTTGCTGCTCCTACCCAAAGCCAAATTCAACTTGCAAAGCTTTGGACAAACGCAATAAAAACAGTAAAATCGCAAATTGATTTTGAAATCAAAAACATCCAAAAATTGACAAGCGAAAAATCTGAAACAAAAACATATGGTTCGCTTATGGTCGCAACAGGAAATTACAAGTCACAAAAAGCAGAATTCCCTGAAGTGGCAAAAAGAACTTTTGATGCAATGGGCAGATGCGTTCCTTGGAAACAGGTGAAAGACAAAACTTATGAAGATCTTTTTGGTCTTACAGAAGAAAACAAAAATCTTAATGTTCCAAAAGAGATTTTTGAACAACTTTCAAGCAGAATGAAAGAGCTTAGTGATGAACTTTTGACCAAAGAAAAGCAAGATGAGGAAATTGAAAGGGTTGGGCTTGACAAGGACAGCATCAAACAAACAGTTCACAGTTGCTTTGTGGAAAAATTCCCATCATTGTATGTGTCGGAAGTTTCTGCGAGTCAACCTGATGATTTGTCAGATGATCCAATTTCTGCACATTAAAATTTGCAACAAAAAAAGCCTTGAACAAAATCAAGGCTTTTTTTAATATTTTTTATGCTTGATTGTTTGAGCCAAAAAGCATAATTTTTTGCAAAACAACTTTTTCAATCATGTTTTGCCCTTCTTTTATATATATTCTTGGGTCAAAATTATCCTTTTTGCTTTCAAGCGACTTTCTTATGCCCAGTGTGAATGCAATTCTTAGATCGGTGTCGGTGTTTATTTTGACAATATTGTGTTTTGTTATTGCCTGCAAAAGCAATTTTTGGCTAACGCCCTTTCCGCCCTTGATGTCGCCGCCAAAATTATTGATTTGTTTGATAAGTTTTTGATCAACTGATGAAGCTCCGTGCAAAACAAGCGGGAAGGATGGCAAAAGCTGCTCGATTTGCGAAAGAATGTCAAATCTTAACTCAGCTCTCCCTGAAAACTTGTATGCGCCGTGACTTGTGCCAATTGAAACTGCCAAACTGTCAACTTTTGTTTTTTCAACAAACAATTTGGCTTGCTGCGGATCTGTGTATTTTTGCGTTGATGTTGTTTGGTCTTCAGTTCCATCAATTTTTCCAAGTTCGCCCTCAACAAAAACATTGTGTTTGTGAGCATAATCCGAAACTTTTTTTGTCAAGGCAATGTTTTGCTCAAAAGGCAAAAAGCTTGCGTCAATCATAACGCTGTCAAAGCCAAGCGAAATTGCTTTTTTGCAAATTTCAAAAGTTTTTCCATGGTCAAGGTGCAAAAATATTGGAGCGCGATATTGCTTTTTTGCAACAAAAACAATTTCTTTTGCAAACTCATCGCCCAAAAAATTCAAAGCTCCTTCGCTGATTGCAACGATGACTGGGCTTTTTGTTTTTTCTGCCGCCGAACAAATCGCCTTCAATGATTCTAGCGACTGAAAATTGAAAGCTCCGATTGCAAAATGATTTTTGATTGCTTTTTGAAAATAAAAGGATAAATTTTTCATATGACAAATTATAGCACATTTTCGCAAATTTTAAAGCGTATTTTATGGCAAAGGAGAAAAATATGAAAAAATTATGTGTTTTTTTGATGTGCTTATGCCCGCTTTTTGCATTTGCTGGATGTGGACAAGTTGACACAATAAATCTTTTAAAAAACAATCTTTCAGAAGTGAGCGATGTTTATTATTTTTCGCAAGACCCAGTGCTAAAGGTGAGCATTTGCTCTGGAAAAAGAGAAGAGCCATATATTTATGACGGAAAAAGCTGCGACAAGCTTGATTTTGCGCTTATAACTGCAGATATTGAAGGCTCTGACAGCGAGATGGTTACAATTTCAATAAATGGCGTTGCAGAAGATGTTATTTTGGAATTTAACTACAAAACTGGCACTCACATGGCAGATTTGGGCAGAAAACTTAGTGGAAGCGAAAAAATTGAATTCAAATATCTTGACCAAACCACAACACTTGAATGCAAAAGCAACAGTTTTGTTGTGTCCAGTGATGACGCCATTTTGCTTGGATATCAAACACTTCAAAATCAAATAGACTCGCTTGTTCAAGATGGAGAGTTTAAGGGAGAAGCATATTTAAAAATTATCGATTCGCTTTCTGGCGGATTTGAAGATGTGTTTTGGCTTTTTAGCATATTAGATCAAAACGGCGAAATGAAAAATTTGATCATTTCAACACAAGAGGGCATTGTGCTTGCAGATGGAAATCAAAATATGATATAATCAAAATATGAAAACATTTCAAACTTCGCCAAAAAAAGAACGAGCGGTGCTTGTTATTGTTTTGACAAAAAAGGGTGAAAGCAAAAATCGAAAAACAGACGAGCTTGTTCGTCTGGCTTTTTCAACTGATCTTGAAGTTGGCGAAATTTTTTCGCAAAACGTCAAGGATTTTTCCCGCGCAACAGTGATTGGAAGCGGAAAGGTTGATGAAATTGCTCGAAGCCTTAAAGATAGTCCAGCCGATGTTGTTATTGTTGACTACTGCCTTTCTGGCTCGCAAATCAAAAATTTGTCAAATGCCTTTGGAACAAGAGTTATTGACCGAGTTGGGCTTGTTTTGGATATTTTTGCAAAGGGCGCAAAAACGCGTGAAGCCAAACTTCAAGTCAAATTGGCGCAGGATCTTTACACTCTTCCGCGTTTAAACGAAATCAAAGGCACAAGCGGAAGATATGGCGGCGGCGGAGTTGGAATGCGTGGGCCGGGGGAAACAAAGCTTGAACTTGACAGAAGAGTTTTGGAAAATGAAATTCTTGCGTTAAAAAGAGAAATTGCCCAAATCCGCAAACAGCGCCAAGTAAATCGCAGGGAACGAGAAAAAAATGGCATAAAACGCATTG
>CANQRE010000034.1 GCA_947626175.1 uncultured Clostridia bacterium | reverse complement strand
CAAAATGCGTGAGTCTGCCTTCAATTTGATCAAAGCAGTTGTCATGATTTGTGCAATACAAAAGTGGACCTTTTTCAATTAGGGTTTGTTGGCAACATGGGCAAAGCGAAGGCGGAACAATTTGTTTTGCATCAGGTGCTTCTTCGGCAAGGCCAAGCACTTCTGGAATAACTTCATTCGATCTTCGAACAAACACTCTGCTGCCAATTGAAACATTTTTCCGCTTTATGTCATCATAATTGTTTAGTGTTGCTTTTTGAACTGTTGCGCCAGCAAGCTCAACAGGCTCCAAAATTGCAATTGGCGTCACCTTTCCAGTTCTGCCAACTTGCCACACAACATCTTTGAGCAAAGTTGAAATTTCTTGTGCTTCAAATTTGAAGGCAATTGCCCACTTTGGAAATTTGGTTGTCCAGCCAATTTCTTCCCTGTTTCCAATTTGATTTATGCTCACAACTGCCCCGTCAATCATAATGTCAAGATTGTTTTTTCGGCTGTCAATCGCATGAATTTCTTTTAAAACATCTTCCTTTGTTGAAGCAACATGAAAATAATCTCCAACAGCAAAGCCATTGTCGCTTAAAAACTTGTGAAGCTCTTGCTGAGTTGAAAATGTTTTTCCTTCGGCCTGCAAAACTGCATAGCAGAAAAAGTCAAGTCGCCTTTTTGCAGTTTCTTTTGGATCGAGATTTCTTATCGCGCCGGCAACGCCATTTCTTGGATTTTTTAATTTTTCTTCGGCAGTTCGATTGTATATTTTGAAAGCATGATTTGTCATCATCCCTTCACCTTCAACAAACAAATGCTTTTTAAAAGGGATTTCAAGTGGAACTGAACGAATTGTTTTGACTTGACTTGAAACATCTTCGCCAACATAGCCATTTCCGCGTGTTGTTGCCGAAACAAAATGGCCTTTGTCATATTCAATCACAAGGTGCAGTCCGTCAAATTTGTATTCAACAGTGAAAGTCATGTTTGGATTGAAAGAGCGCATTTCATCCATCCATGAGCAAAGCTCTTGTTCACTTCGAACTTTGTTTAATGAATAAAGTTTTTTTGGATGCTCGCGCTTTTGAAAGCCGTCCACAACATCGCCGCCCACACGCTGGGATGGAGAGTTTGGCAAAACTATGCCGCTTTCCTTTTCCAAATCGATAAGCGAATAATAAAGCTTGTCATATTCAGCATCTGAAATTGTTGGACTGTCAAGATCATAATAATTGTGATTGTGTTTTTCAATTTCCTTTATAAGCTCTTGCATTTTTGTGATTGTGTTCATTTTTCCCCCTCAACTTTCAGCGGCGCAATTTCAAGCATCAAACTTTTCACCCCAAAGCCTTCAAAACTAATATCTCCAACAAGGCCATCGGATGAAATTTCCTTGATTTGTCCTCGTCCGAATTTTGGATGGACAACAATTTGCCCAACTTTGTATTTTGAAACATCAATTGCAGCCGTAGTTGATTGCTCCTGACGAAGAATTGTTGTTTTGTCAAAATTAAACGATCCAAAGCTTTTTCCGCCAAAGTTGCTTCCTGAAAAAATTGATGCTTCTTCCACGACTCTAGGCTTAAAGTCATAATATCCAAGCTCTTTACAAAATCTGCTTGGAATTTGATATGAACTTTTGCCATATAAAAATCTTTTTGTGCAGTGGGTCAAAAATGCTTTTTCTTCCGCTCGCGTCAGTGCAACATACATGAGCCTTCGCTCTTCTTCAATGTCATCTGGCGAAATTGCACGGCTAATTGGAAAGATTCCTTCTTCAAGCCCAACAATAAAAACATATTTAAATTCAAGCCCTTTGACAGCATGAACAGAAGCAATTGTCACACTGCCACCTTCACCAATTTCATCAACGTCACTTGACAGGGTTATGCTTTCAAGATAATCGCTTAATGTCGCGTCCGGATTTAATCTTGCAAAGTCCTTGACTCCCGCTTCAAATGAAGATATGTTCATAAGTTTGTCAAATCCTTCGTCTGTTTTTTTGTCATAGCACTCCCTTATGCCAAATTTGTCAATAACTTCACTGACAAAATCGGCAAGCGGAAGCGACATTTGTTCAAGGCCTTTATATATTTCGACAAAGCTTTCAAGTTTTTTCTTTATGGAATTGTCAAGCAAAGCAAATTCATCACCCATCAATGTTTTCAAAATTGATTGGTCTTGTGCAAAATTTTTCAATTTTTCAATTGAGGTGTCGCCAAGTCCCCTGCGCGGGAAATTGATGATTTTGATTAGGGCAACATCGTCATCAGGATTGACAAAAATTCTTAAATATGCAATCACATTTTTGATTTCGCTTCGCTCATAAAACTTGAATCCGCCATAAATTTTGTGCGGAATATTGTAATTCAAAAGTGCTTCTTCAATGTTTCGTGAAAGAGCGTTAAGCCGCATCAATATTGCAAAATCGGACGGCTCCGCCCCTTTTCTGATCAGCTTTTCAATGTTTGTTGCAACAAAAAGTGCTTCGTCACGCTCATCGATTGCGTTGTATATCGAAGGCTCTTCGCCGCCAACCTTGTTTGTCCAAAGTTTTTTTTCAAGGCGTGAAGAATTGTGGGCAATAAGCTTGTTTGCTTTGTCCAAAATTTTGTCTGTTGAGCGATAGTTTTGCTCAAGTTTGAAAATTTTAACGTTTGGAAAATCTTTGCGGAAATTGAAAATATTTTTAAAGTTTGCTCCGCGCCAAGAATAAATGCACTGATCTTCATCGCCGACAACAAAAATATTGCCATGTTTTGAAGCAAGCAACTTTAAAAGCTCATATTGCACAATGTTTGTGTCCTGAAACTCATCGACCAAAATATATGAAAAACGCTCGGCATAGTAGTTTTTCACATCCTCGCAAGTTTTGAAAAGTTTGAAGGTTTTGACAAGCAAATCATCAAAATCAAGGGCGTTGTTCTTTTTTAAGATTTGCTCATATTCATCAATGATCGAAACAATTTTGTGAATGTCGACAACGTCATGAAATTCGCTTTCATATTCAGCGAGAGTCATTGTTGTGTTTTTCCAATTTGATTTGTGAAAAAGCACATTCTTTTTGATGCCTTCTTCCGTTATCGGAATGCCGCGTGAAGAAAGAATATCTTTGACAACTTTTTCACTGTCGGTTTCATCATATATCGAAAACGACCTGCTGTAGCCCAGCCGGTCAATGTCGCTTCGCAAAATTTTTGCACACATGGAGTGGAAGGTTGAAATCCAAATTTTGTCACCATCATCGCACATGTTTGCAATTCGTTCCGCCATTTCCTTTGTGGCTTTGTTTGTGAAAGTGATTGCAAGAATGCTGTAAGGACTAACACCCTTTGACAAAAGATAAGCCACCCTGTGAGTAAGGAGCCTTGTTTTTCCGCTGCCTGCTCCTGCCGTGACCAAAACAGCCCCCTCAGTTTGTTTGAGAGCAGCTTGTTGGTCAGCGTTCAAAGATGAAAGATCAAAATTGTTCATATGCTTATTGTAGCATAACAAAAAAAATTAGTAAACCAAGTTTTGCTCTTGTTGTGCAGCAAATTTTTCTTTTACCCTATTAAATTTTTCAATGACATCAAGCAAATATTTTTGTTTGCTAACTCCGTCAAGCGAATTGAAATAATCGCCGTCCATAATGTCTTGAATTGGGCTTAAGGAATCATTTTCCAAAGCTTGCTTTGCTTTTGTGTTGAAATTTTCATCAATTTCGCTTGAAATAATTTTAAATTTAACATTTGGGCTGCAAGGCGATGTCACCTTTTTTATCCCTCCGCCTTCGCCTTTGTTTATAAGTCGCTCTCGAGCGTTTCTTGCAAGTCGTTTAAGTTCCATTTTTTCTCCTTTTTGCTGCAATTTGTGCAGTCGATAGGGATAGTTTAATGGAAATCCGTGCAAAAACAAATTGAATGCGAATATATATTTTGTCTATTTTCGGCGAAATTATGGAAAAAAGAATTTATGCAAAAAAAACATGGCATAATGCCATGTTTTATCCTCTTTTCCTTGCACGTTTTCTTGCAGCTTCACGTTTACGTTTTTTTGCAACGCTTGGCTTGTAATATGCTTCTTTTCTTTTTATATCGCCGATAATGCCGTCCTTTTGGCATTTTCTTTTAAAGCGTTTAAGAGCACTTTCAAGGTTTTCATTTTCACCAACTTTGACCGTTGTCAACTTTTCTCACCACCTTCTAGGTCTAAAATTTACTGTTTTATTATACTGGTCTGTCCGCCCGTTGTCAAGTGTTTTTGCTTAATTAATATTCTATTCACATCACAACTTTTTAACTTTTGCTTCCGTGCCAACAAGGCCCACAATTTGAGCATCAACAATTTTGCCAACTTCCATTGGCTCGTCAAAATGGCACATAATATAGTTTTCACTAAAGCCTTGTGCCTTGCCGTCCACATTTTCTTCAATCAGAACTTTGACAAATTTGTTTTTTTGAATAAAGTTTAATCTCAAAGTTTTGTCGAGCGTTTGCAAAACTTTTGATCGCTGCGCTTTTACTGACGAAGGCAAATCCTTCATCTTTGCAGCAACTGTGCCGGGACGCGAAGAATATGCAAATATGTGCAAGAAAGAAAATTCAATTTTTTGGATAAACTGCTTCGTCTCGTCAAACTCTTTTTCACTTTCATCAGGAAAGCCTACAATAACATCAGTTGAAATTGACGCAAGCGGAAAATATTTGCGAATAAGAGAGCAAGTTTTTTCAAACTCTTCAGCGGTGTAATGCCTGTTCATACGCTTTAAAACAGTGTTTGAGCCGCTTTGAAGCGACAAATGAAAATGCGGGCAAAAGTTTTTGAGAGTTGAAAGAAGTTTTATAAAATCTTCATCTGCAATAACTTCTTCCATTGATGAAAGCCTTATGCGCAAATCAAATTTGTCAAGCTCTTGCAAAAGCCTTCCAAGTGCGTGTTTGCCATCTATTTTGTAGTCAGAAAGATTTATGCCTGTAAGCACAATTTCTTGAATGTTTGGCGAAAGATTTTTAACTTCGTCAACAATCGAAGAGATTTCTCTGGACCTGCTTCTGCCGCGAAGATATGGAATTATGCAATAAGTGCAAAAATTGTTGCAGCCATCTTGAACTTTTATGTAAGCACGAGTGCGAGACTGAATTGAATAACTTTGATTTTCATATTCAGTTGGCAATTTTTCAATCGCCTTTCCAATTTCGTCAAATTGAGCAATTTTGTTTTTCCCCGCCACACCTTTCACAAGTTCGGCTTTATCCAAAAATTGTTCGGGATTGTTTTGAGAAGCACAGCCGCAAACATATATTTTTGCGTTTGGATTAAATTTTTTCACCCTTGCAATCATTTGGCGGCTTTTTCGCTCCGCTTCATTTGTGACCGCGCAAGTGTTTATGACATATATATCGGCTTTTTCAAGCTTGTCAGAAATTTGATAGCCCTTGTTTTTGAAATCGCTTAAAAGGCTGCCACTTTCATATTTGTTGACCTTGCAGCCAAGCGATAGCACACACACTTTCATTTTTTTACTCCTAATTTTTGCTAAACAAACTTGAAATCCCGCAAAGCAAGATAGCTGCTGTTTCTGCCCTTAAAATTCTTTCGCCAAGCGACACATTTTCGGGAGAGGTTTGAGACAAAATTTTTTGTTTTTCTTCGGGTGAAAAGCCGCCTTCGCAGCCAATCAAAATTCCAATATCTTTTGCATTTTTCAAGCTTGAAAAGTCAAACTCTTTTCCTTCACGCTCATTTGCAAAAAGTCTTGTTTGACATTTTTTGAAAAGCGAAAGCATTGTTTCAAAATCAATTTTTTGAACGTTCATCAAATCCGCTCTTTCACATTGTTTGAGCGAAGAGACAACAATTTTTTGCCACCTTTCCATTTTTTCATCTTTAAGTTTCATCGCCGAAAACTGGCTTTCAAAAACATACAAATTTATCACGCCTTCTTCCACAGCCTTTTGAACAACAAGCTCAAGTTTTTCGCGTTTGATTGCAGAAATAAACAACGAAATTGTGTTTTTTGGGTTGTTTTTGCATATTTTTTTGCTTTTTTCAGCCAAAATCGTTTTATTTTTGTCAATTTTCAAAATTTCACAAATATGCTCAAAGCCATCGCCAGTGATGATGACAACGCTTTCATTTTGATTAAGCCGCAAAACATTTTTGAGATGATTGTGCTCATCTCCTTCCAAAACGCATTGACCATTTTCAATTTTTCCAAAAAATCTTTTCACGCAATATATATTACATTAAAAAAAATGAAATGGCAAGTGCATTTCATCTTTTTGAAAGAAAGTTTTGATATTTTGAATATTGTTTTGCATCAACATTTTTGTCAAGCTCTTCCAAGGCTTTGCGAAGATTTTTGTCCAAACTTTTTGGCGGCTCGGCTTTGATTGTGACAAGCATGTCGCCATAAACTTCACGATTAAGCGCTTTGACACCTTTGTTTTTAAGCCGCATAATAGTGCCGCTTGCAGTAAGCTCCGGAACAGACAAAGTGTAAGAGCCTTTAAGCGTTGGAATTTCAATTTTTGTGCCAAGAAGTGCTTGCGTGAAAGGAATATACAAATCAAGATATATATCATTTCCTTTTCGCACCAAAACTTTGTGTGGCATAACCGAAATTCGAATGTTCAAATCGCCGCTCACGCCATCACGAATCGGCGCATTTCCTTCGCCGCGCATGCGAAGTGTTTGGCCATCATCAATGCCCGCCGGAACTTTGACATTGACAGTTTTTGTGACTTTTTTATATCCTTTGCCCGAGCAAGCAGTGCATTTTTCCTTAATTATTTTTCCCGTTGCATTGCATTTTGTGCAGCCGGCTTCCCTTATTGTTGTGCCAAACATGGTGTTTTGTTGAAAACGCACCCTGCCTGTTCCGTGACAATCAGGACAAGTTGAAAATTCCTTTCCATTTTTTGCACCTGTTCCACGGCAATCTGGGCATTTTTCTATTTTTGAAATAGTGACATTTTTTTGAACGCCAAAGCACGCTTCTTCAAACGAAATTGTCATGCTCAAATTTATGTCATCGCCTTTTTCCATAACTCGTTCGCGGCTTCCGCCAAACGCAGAAAAAATGTCTGAAAAAATATCGCCAAAGCCGCCCGCTCCCGAAAAGAAATCGCCAAAACCGCCTGCTCCGCTTCCGCCACCAGAAAATTGAGGGCCATCAGCTGACCCAAACTGGTCATAATTTGCCCTTTTTTTGTCATCGCCAAGCACTTCATAAGCTTCGTTGATTTCCTTAAACTTGTTTGCGGCTTCTTCGCTTGGATTTATGTCGGGGTGATATTTTTTTGCAAGACGACGATATGCGGACTTGATTTCGTCCGCACTCGCGCTTTTGTCCACCCCTAAAATTGAATAATAATCTTTGTTTGCCATATTTCGCTTACCTTAATTTGTATTTTCAATTATCCACTTGTAATAATCATCTGACAGCTCCAATATGTCGGTTGCAACAATTTCGGGACATTGATAGCTATGCAATTTTTTCACAACTTCCAAAATGCGCTGAAAACATGATCTTTTTGTTTTCATCTCCAAACAATATTCTTTTGCTTGTTCCCTTTTGCCCTTCCAAACATAAATACTTTCGATTTGATAAATTTGGCCGCAAGCAATAAGTTTTTCATCAAGCAAAATTTGCGCAACTTTTTGAGCTTCGGCTTTGCGCCCAAAAACAACCTTAACTTCAACGCATTGTTGCTTTGGGGAATCAAAAGTTTGCGATTTTGTTTTGTTCATTTCAATCTCCGCGTGAAAATTATCTTATGATTTCGCTGTCAAAATATTGTTCTTGAAATTCAGTCAAAGCACGAATCTGCTCATCAGTGTAATTTTTGTCTTGATTTGTCACAACAAGCTTGTCGTCATCGTCATTAGTTCGATGAATAATCGCTTTCACAACTCCATCATATTCACTAACAGGCTCAAAAACACCAAGCACATAGGCGTCAAGTTCTTCGCCATCACCCGAAACAGTGCCAGGAATATAGCCATAATTGATTGGATAAACGAATCCGTGTTTTGGATGTTTGCTGCCAAGAGGTCTATCCATCACAACGTGAACTTTTTGACCTAAAAATTGATCAGATTTCATTTTTTTAATCCTTTTTTGCTTGTTTTTGAATGTCAAACGATTGAGTCTTTTCCAAAGTTTTTTATCATCAATCTTTTTATCTCTTCTTTTGAAACTGCACCTTCGGAAT
>CANQRE010000033.1 GCA_947626175.1 uncultured Clostridia bacterium | reverse complement strand
TAAAAGGTTTTTGCCAAGATACAGCACATCCATTTGTGCATATATGCCACTTCCCGAAAGGAAATCATTTAAGATTTTTGTTCCTTCAAATGCGTTTTCTTCAATGATAACCTTGCCAAGAACTGTGACAGTTGCAAGTGCCGAGCATCCTTTGAATGCGTTGGCATAGATGTGTGTCACGCTTTCTGGGATGATGATTGATGAAAGCGAGGTGCAGCCTTCAAATGCGCGGGCCCCAATTGTTTTAACCGTGTTTGGAATGGTGATTGATTGCATTCCGGTGTCGTTTCTAAATGTTCCGGCAGGGATTGCTTGGACATTGCTCTCTTGTGGGATTTCAATTTTTCCTTCTGCGCTGTCAATGTGAAGGGTGCAGTTGTCATTCACATACAACGGATTTGATGAGTGCGAAACAAATTGAATTGCAAACCACTGCTTAACAGTTCCCTTAAATTTTACGGCTGAAAGCGAGCTGCAGCCTTCAAAAGCATTTTTACCAACTCGCAATAGGGAAGCAGGAAGAATGATTGTTGTCAAATTTGAGCAGTTTTCAAATGCTTCTTCATCAATAAAAGTTGTTCCTTCTTTGATTTCATATTCATTTTCAACATTTTGGGCTTTGATCAAAAATGCGCCAATGTAAAAAACCTTTCCGCCGTTTGTGGCATTTTCCCAATTTGTGGAATCTTCAATAAGCTTTGTTCCGCTAAATGCTGCTGTGCCAATGCTTTCCAATTGATCAGGAAGAGTTATGTTTGCAAGGTTTCGGCATCCAACAAAGGCGTTTGACCCCAAATTTTTTAGTGAGTTTGGCAATGAAACCGTTGCAAGTTTTGAACATCCTCCAAAGGCACTGTCACCAATATAGGTTATGCCCTCGGCGATTTCAACTTCAAGAAGATATGTTTGAAATTGAAATGCCATCGCACCAATTCCATGAACTGTTTTTCCATTGTGAAGGGAAGGAATAACAAGTTTTTTGATTGATGTTGAAAGCCTTGAATCGTTTTTAACAAACACTCCATCTTCTTCGTTTTCATACGTCAGCCCGTCATATTCGCATGCGTCACAAAGGTTTGAAAAGCCAAATGTGTGAGCTCCTTCTTCGTGGCCAGGGCAATCTTCAACTTGGCAGTCACGCACGTGATGATCGTCATCAATTTCCCATGGTCCCCAGCTGTGACCTTTGGCTGGAATAACGTTTGTCACTTGTCGATGGCAAGTGGAGCATTCAATCACTTCCTGCCCATCTGTCAGGCAAGTTGCGTCTGTCACTGATGATGTGTTGGAATGAGGATGGGATTCGCGCATCTGGCAGCCATTGTTTTCGCATATATGAAAGTGCTCGGTGTCGTTATATTGCCACTGGCCAAAATTGTGTCCTGTTGCTGCAACGATATTATCGCGGAACATAAATCCGCAATCGGAGCAAATTTTTTCAGTGTAGCCTTGTTCAAGGCAAGTTGCTTCAACAGTTTTTCCTTCTTCAAAGGTGCAAGGCTCTTCTTCATCATGAAAGCATATTGCGCAGGTGTGATGATGGAAATAGCCTTCCGATTTTTGCAAAGGTGACCAAACTCCATATTCGTGTGGCTTTTTTTCAATTGTTGACGATATTATTCTGTTGCAATCAGGGCAGGTTTTTGTTAAAGAGCCTTCTTGAGTGCAAGTTGAATCATTTTTCACAATGTCATATTGGCACTCTTTCACTTCGTTGTGGGAAGCATCATTTGGCGCATTTTTGCAAACGCGGAAATGTGTGTCATTTTCGCCTTGTTGCCAAGGGCTTGACTGATAATCATGCCCCTTTGCAGGAATTATTTCATCATAAGAGCCATGACATATTGTGCAAGAATAATGTGTAACGCCGTTGTTTTCGCAATCAGCATCAACTGTGACATGGTCAAAAACGCAATCGCCTTCAAGCGTTTTGTCGCAGTTTGAATTCATGCACTGCTGAACATGTTTGTGCCTTTGCTCATCACATTGCATTGCTCCCCAGTTGTGACCTGTTTTTTCATGCACAGTTCTTGTTTCCGCAAGGCAATATGGACAAAAAATTCGGGTGTAGCCATTTTCTTCACATGTTGGCGGAACATATTCAATTTGTTCGCTGCAACCTTCTTCAACTTCGCCTTCGCATTCATCGCAAACAAAGCGGTGCGAAACCGAATCAACAGGGAAATATGTTGTGCCATGGCAAGGTTCATTTATTATTTCTTGATTGCAGCGGGTGCAGTGATATGAATGCGTTCCGTTTCCATTGCTTTTTGCAAGACCGCTGTGAATATGCCCAAGTTTTGGCAAAACTGTTTCATCAACTCCGCCGCATATTGTGCAAGTGAAAGTGCTTAGGCCGTTTTCCTCACAAGAAGGGTTTTGAGTTGTTGTTTTTCCTGAGCAGTTTTGGGTTTGAGAATGGGAAGAGTTGTTTTTGCAAATCCTTGTGTGAACGTGCCTATCTTTGTCAAAAATCCATTCGCCATAGTCATGGCCTACAGCAGGAATAATTTTGGTCTCTGTTTCTCCGCACTCACATGTTCGCTGTTCAAGCCCATCATTTTCGCAGGTTGCCTGAGTGACAACTTGCCAGTTTGAAAAACTGTGTTTATGCTCATTGCAGGCCGAAAGCAAAACGCCTCCGCCAACAACAAGGCAGAGAATAAAACATGAAACAATGATTTTTGAAATTGTTTTTTTCATAACAAACTCCTATCAAAAATTATTATATCTGTAAGATTTTGTTTTGTCAATTGCCTTGAAAGGAAGATTACATAAATTTATAAAAGGATTGGATAAGGAAATTGCATTTTTTTGATAATAATTTGACATATCGATCCTTAAAATGTTAAAATTTTTTTGTTATATGGAGGGAACATGGACAAAAAGCTTGAGCCACTTTTCACACCTTGGAAAATTGGCAATGTTGAAATAAAAAACAGGATTGTTGTTTGCCCAATGGGCGGAACTTCGCTGTTTGGATGGATGGAGCCGCATCATTTTGACAAAGATGCAGCAAACTTTTTCATGCAAATTGCCAAAAACAATGCAGGGTTGATTATCCCTGGCATTGCTCCGCTCAAAAACTTGATGGGCGGGCAGTGGCTATACAAAGCAAAAGGGGCATTTAAAAAACTTAAAGCCTACATGGACGAAATCCACAAAACAGGGGCAAAACTGTTTGTGCAACTCACTGCAGGCTTTGGCAGAAGCTTTTCAATTCCAAACAACATGGTCCCAATGCTCAAAAACAAATTTTTGGGAAAAATTGTAAAGCCTGTGTTTGACATTGGCTATTTGTGCGCTTCGCCAAGCCCACTTCCTTCGCGTTGGGCGGAAGGAGTTATGTGCCGACAAATCACTCAAAAGGAAATTCAAAAAATTGTTGAAGGCTTTGCATTGACAAGCAAAATGTGCAAACAGGCAGGGGTTGACGGAGTTGAAATTCACGCTGTGCATGAAGGATATCTCATCGATCAGTTCACAACATCTTACACAAATCACAGAACTGACGAATATGGCGGAAGCTTTGAAAATCGTTTTCGTTTTCCTGTGCAAATTGTTCAGGCAATCAAAAAAGCCTGTGGCAATGATTTTCCTGTTTCACTGCGTTATTCCGTTGTAAGCAAAACAAAAGGCTTTTGCTCAGGGGCTTTGCCAAACGAAAAATTTGACGAAGTTGGCAGAGATATGGACGAAAGTGAAAAGGCTGCAAAATATCTTCAAGATGCAGGATATGACATGCTTGATTGTGACAACGGTACTTATGATGCGTGGTATTGGGCACATCCACCTGAATATATGCCAAACAATTGCAATTTGCCAGATGTTGCACATATTCGCAAATTTGTGGACATTCCAGTTGTTTGTGCTGGAAAAATGCAGCCAGAAGAAAGTGCAAAAGCAATCAAAGCCGGAAAAATTGATGCAATGGGCGTTGCAAGGCAGTTTTTGGTTGACCCAGAATGGGTTACAAAACTCATGCAATCCCGTGAAGAAGACATTCAGCCTTGCATCCGCTGCCATAACGCGTGCTTGTGCATGAGCCACTACAAGGGCATTGCAAATGGATGCAGCATGGCAGATTCAATTCATATGTCCAGATGCGCACTCAATCCAATGACTATGGATGGTGGAAAAAATGACCTTGTGATGACCAAAAAGCCAAAAAAGATTGCTGTTGTTGGCGGAGGATTTGGCGGAATGGAAACCGCCAGGGTGCTTGCAATGCGCGGACATAAGGTCACAATATATGAAAAAAGTGATATTCTTGGCGGAGTGTTTGTGCCTGCGTCTGCTCCACCTTTTAAGGAAGATGGCAAAAGACTGATTGAATGGGAAAGGCGACAAATTCAAAAACTTAATATAAAAGTGAAATTAAACAGCGAAATCAAAGATATAAACAAGCTTGACGCCGATGAAATTGTGATTGCAACTGGAGCAAAAGCAAACAGATTGTATGTTGAAGGCGCTGAAAGAGCAATTGAAGCGGTGGAATATTTAAATGGCAAACCAGTTGGCGAAAATGTTGTGATAATTGGCGGCGGACAAAGCGGATGTGAAATTGCCATGGATTTGTTCTTAAAGGGCAAAAAACCATCTATTGTTGAAGCGCAGCAAGACCTTGTGGTCAACAATCACATTTCGCTTGCAAATTCTTCATATTTACGAGATTTTATGAAAACCAATCATATTCCTGTTTATCTTGAAAGCAAATGTCAAAAGATTGGCGAAAAAGATGTAACGATTTTGTGCAAGGACGGCTCGCAAAAAGTTCTGCCAGCCGACAGCGTGATCACAGCAATTGGTTACAAGCCAAATCCGATTGTTGCAAAAGGGAAGCATGTTCATGTTGTGGGCGATGCAAGCAAAGTGGGCAATCTTCGAACAGTGATTTGGCAAGCTTGGGAAGTTGCTCAAAGCATTTAACAAGCAAACATAAAATTTGTGGCAAAGCAAAAAATATCTTATTTTTATCAAAAAAATGCAGTAAAAATCAAAAAAACTTCGAAATTTTCGAAGTTTTTTTAATATTGTTCACTTTTAAAGATCAAATTGTTAAGCAGGCGATTAGACAAACATAGCTAGATTTTTGTTTATTTTTTAAGTCGCAAATCCTTTCCATTCATTTCAAGCACAATGGCTTTTTCTTTGTCCATAAGTCGCGAGAAAATTCGCTCATCATATCTGGTCATAATGTCGTCAGGATAAAGGTTTGAAGTGATAACAGTTCGAAGGCCCTTCATTTGCCTTTCGTTTATGATAAGCTCCAAATATTGCTTGGTGACATTGTTTAAAATTGGCTCTGTTCCAAGGTCATCGATTATCAGCGCTTCAACATCCATAATTTCTTGGATGAGAGTGTTTTTTTCTTGCTCTTTTGCAATGTGAATTGAAAGAAATTTTTGATTTAAAGCAAATGCGCTCACAATTTGCGTGATAACTCCGTGATGAATGAGTTCATTTGCCATGCACTTTGTCAAATATGTTTTGCCAGTTCCCGCATGTCCGCACAAAAAGATGGTTGTTTTTTGTGTGGGGGAAAGGCACCATTTTTGCATAAGCGAATATATTTTTTTTGTTTGCTCTTTGTTGTCAAAAATTGAAAAATCTGTTTTGTCAAAGCTTTCAAGTTTTTGAAAACCGCTTTGTTTTAAGAGAAGCAGGGTGATTTCTTTTTTTAAGCAATCACAATATTTTCCATTCACAAAACCGGTGTCATCGCACTTTTTGCAAGAATATTTTGGAAAAATGCCTGAAATTTTGAAGTTTTTCATAACATTTTCAAGGTTTTTCTTGCAATTTTCAAAATTTGATGTGTCGTTAAGATCAAACGCCAAACTTTTTGCTTTTGAAATTTTTGCTTCTGAAAATTTTTCATAAGCCGCCCGAAATTGTGGAATTTGAAGGGCGTCAAGCATGTTTTGCTTTGCTTTTATTTCATTTTCAGTGTGGCGCGTGCCAATGATTTCAAGGGCTTCGCTAACAACTCGCTGTTTCATATTTCTCCTTATAATTCAACTTCGTCAATTGAACTTATCATTGCTTGATAATCTTGTTTTGAATATGACCTTCCTTTCACATCTGACACAAGCGGACGAGGTTCAGGCTTTGGCGAAAGTTTTTTTGCTTGGTCAACAGTTTTTACGCCTTGCTCATGCCATGAAGCAAGAAGCCTTGCAAGATATGGAAAAGGCGAAAGTTTTCCTTCGCTTATGGAAGCGGCATATTCAATTATATCTTGACTAAGATTCCATTCGTTTGTCCAAACCTTAAAGCTTTCACGGTCAAAACTGTTCACTCGTCTGGTTAAACCGAGCAAAGTTAAAACTTTTTTGATCTGTTCGTCATTTGAAACAACACTGTTTAGATATTCATGCAGCGATTGCAAGGTCAAAATGCCAAGTTTGTATAGTTTTTGAACAAGCGAATTAAAGTTTTCAAGTGAACGAATTGACGATTTGAAAGCATAAACTGAAAGCTCCTTAAGGGCTTCTTCCTCAAAGCCAAGGTTAAGCCAAGGGGAGATGTAGGTTTCAACTTCGCTGTCCAAGCTTTCATAATAAAGTCCAAGGTTTTTGTTGATTTGCTTTGCAAGGTCAAAAAGTTTGTCTTTGTTTTCAACAAATGACTTGATTTCAACTTCGCTCATAAGCCCCAGCATAAAATATTTTTCAAGCAAACCATTAAGTTTTTCACACCCGCCCTTTTTTTTCATGCTTTTTGCAACAAACAAAATAGTGGAGTCGTCAAACCCCATTCCGTCTGTCCATTTTTGATACATTTCCCTTTCTTCAATAAAGCTGTTGCGTTTGATCCCAAGCGCAGCCAAAATTGTTTCAAGTTTTGCAAATGTTCCTGAAATTTGGCAAAGTTTTTCTTCAACGTCCTTAACAGTCAAAATGCCGTCTTTTGCCCATGATTTTGCAACGGTGAGAATGTAGTTGTAGCCCACGGCTTTTTGCTTTGATTCAATGCAGTAGTTCATAATCATCAAAAGAGCGCCTTGCTCCATATGGGTTCGCTCCAAAAAGTCATAGTATTCGCCATATTCTGTTTTGGTGATTTCTCTTTTTCCGCGGAAAAGTTCTTGCGCCTGCATATTAAAGCTTTCAAACTTGTCGCTCTTAAAAAGCCTTGTGCCAGAAATGATATCCTTGAGCGGTTTGTATAGCACTTGAATCGGGTAGGTGGACAAAACTTGCACAAGCCCTTGCTCTTCCCAGTAGCGGAAAGCACTTTCAAGGTCAAGCTCATTCATGTTGAGTTTTTTTGCAAATTTTTCAAAGGTGTTGTCCATTTCCAAGTTGTTTTTTGCAAGATATAATCCATATAAATAAACTTTCACGCATTCTTCTGGCGCGTAAGGCAAAAATTCTTCAAAAAAAATGTTGTCGATGTCAACCTTGCTGTTCGCAATGATTTCAGTTGAAAATTTGCAAAAACTCATGATTTTTCTCCATTAAGCAAATTTTATCACAAAAAAATTCGATTTGTCAAAGAATTTTCTCGGAGTTTAGCGAATAACATACAACATGAAAAAAATGTCGCTTTTTTTGCTTGTTATTTTTGTTTTTCCGTGTTTGTTTTTTATTGGATGCGGAAAAGAACCCGAGCTTTCAAGCTATTGTCTTGACGTTGTTTATGACGGTGAAGCTCACACCGCTGAATGTGTGTGCAAAATAAATTATGTCAACAGCTCATCAAATGCACTTGAAAACATAAAGTTTCATTTGTATCCAAATGCCTTCATGCAGGGAAAGGAAAACTTGGTTTGCACGTCATCGTCAAAAAGCAGAACATATCCAAACGGGCCTTCTTTTGGGGGAATGCAAATCAAAAATGTGTGGCAAAACGCAAAAGTGGCGTCTTATCAAATTTCGGACGATGAACTTGTTTTATCAGTGCCGCTTGAAAAACAACTTTTTCCAGATGAAAAGGTGAGCATTGAAATTGCCTATTTTTTAACTTTGCCAAATGCAAGGCATCGCTTTGGCTGGCATGACGGCTGCACAAATTTTGCAAATTTTTATCCAATTGCGTGTGTATATAACAGCGAAACAGGATTTGCAACTGACCCCTATGTTGCAAATGGCGATCCGTTTTATTCAGACTGTGCAAATTATGTTGTCAGCGTAAGTTACCCTTTTGGCAATGAAATCGCCTTTTCAGGGGACAACATCTCGGTGGCTCAAAATGGAA
>CANQRE010000032.1 GCA_947626175.1 uncultured Clostridia bacterium | reverse complement strand
CGGCAAAAGCTATTCTTCAACAGGTTCAACTGGCGATGGCTACAACTTTGCGCTAGGCTTTGGACACAATGTCATTGACTTAGTCCCGGCGCTTTGCCCAATAAGGCTTGATGAAAAACTTGGGCTTGAAGGAATATCACTAAAAAATGTAAGGCTGACGTGTGAATGCGAAAAGCAAACTTTTTCAAAATTTGGCGAAATGATTTTCACTGATGACGGCATTTCTGGCCCAATTGTTCTTAGCTTGTCAAGCCTAATAAACAGGCAAAAAGTCAAAGAGTTATATTTGGATTTCAAGCCCGCTTTAAGTTTGAAACAACTCGGCGAAAGGCTTGTAAGGGAATTTGACAGCGCAAAAAACAAAAATCTTTCCTCGGTTATGAGCTTGCTTTTGCCAAAGCGATTGATATCAAAGTTTTTGGAAAAAATTGGGCTTGACGGCTCAAAAAAGGTGAACAGCATCACTGTAAAGGAAAGAAATTTGCTTGCGCAAGGCCTAAAACATTGGACAATGAAATATAAAATGTTGTATTCTCTTGACAGTGGAATTATCACAAGTGGCGGAGTTGACACAAAGCAGATCAATCCCAAAACAATGCAAAGCAAGCTTCGAAATGGCCTATATTTTATTGGCGAAGTGCTGGATATAGACGCTTTGACAGGTGGGTTCAATCTTCAAATCGCATTTTCAACTGCCTATGCCGCAAGTGAAGATTTTTAAGGAGTAAAAATGTTTTATCATTTTATTCAATCGCTGATATTTCTTCCCATGAAGCTGATTTATCCAAGCAAGGTTTATGACAAAAAAAATCTGCCCAAAGGCAGGGCGGTTTTAACGCCGAATCACACTTCAAACATTGACAGCCTTTTGCTTGTGACCGACATGTGGGAGAAAAAATATTTTTTGGCAAAGGAAGAACTTTTCAAGCCAAAAATCAAAGGCCAAGTTTTAAAAACTATGGGGGCGATCAAAATTGCTCGAAACAATGCCGATTTGGGCGCAATAAAAAAATCGCTTGAAGTTTTGAAAAAAGGCAAAAAACTTATCATCTTTCCAGAGGGAACAAGGTCAAAAAGTGATGAAATGGAGCTTAGGGGGGTCAAAAACGGTGCAGCCATGATTGCGATCAAATCAAAATCGCCAGTTGTTCCGGTTTGGTTTTGCTCTCGTCCACATGCCTTTAAAAAAACAAGAATTGTCATTGGCAAGCCGTTTGAACTTTCGCAATTTTATTCCCAGCGTTTAAATGAACAAGTCCTTGACAGTGCAAGCAAAATAATTTCGGAAAAAATTGAAAATCTAAAACAAGAATGCGAACAGAGATTTAGCAAAAGGAAAAAGAAATGACACAGTTTAATTTGGAAGAAATTGAAAAAACATTTGCATCTTACAAAAAAGGTGATTTGCAAAGCGGCGTTGTTGTGTTAAAACGCGATGACGGCGTGATATTTAACGTTGGCGGCAAAAAGGATGCCTTTATTGAGAAAGATGATTTTTCAAACTATGATGATGTCAAAATTGGCGACAGATTCAAGGTGTGCATTTTGGGAACAAATGATGAAGGGATGATTTTGGCATCCAAATCGCAAGCCGACACAATTGTTGTTGGAATGCAAAATGCTCAAAAACTTAGGCTTGGAAGCAGATTCACATTTGTTGCCACATGTTTTGATGAAGGTTTAAAATCAAAAATGGGTGACTATGAAATTTTTATTCCAAAAGATGAAATTTCAGCAAAGCCATTTCATCCAAAGCAATTGATTGGAAAACAGTTTGAAGCGGTTGCCACCGAAATAAATCGTGATGAAAAACAAATCATCGGCTCGGTCAAACTTCTCAGCGAACAAATTCAAGCAGCAAACGAACAACTTTTTTGGAAGTCGATTTTCATCAACAAAATCGTCAGCGGCAAAGTTAAAAAAATTCTCCCGTATGGAGCGTTTGTGGAAGTTGAAGGGGTGGACTGCTTTGTGCATATTTCCGATTTGTCTTTCACAAAAATTTCTTCTCCGAGCCAAGTTTTAAAAGAAGGGGAAGTCAAAACGTTCAAAGTTATTGAACTTGACCGCGAAAACAAAAAAGTAAAACTTGGTCTAAAGCAAATTTTGCCAGATCCAGTTGTGCAAAAGATTGAAAAACTTGAAATTGGTCAGCAGTTTGAAGGCGAAGTGAAAAAGCTTCTTCCTTTTGGAGCAATTGTTGAAATAGATGATGGCTTAACGGGCCTACTTCACATTTCATCTGTAACTGACAGGCGAGATGCAAACATATATGAGTTTGTCAAACTTGGCCAAAAAGTCAATGTAACGGTGCTCACAAAGGACGCCCAGTCAAAACGCGTTGGACTTGGGCTAAGCCAATAATTTGCTTAAAAACCGTGATTTTTTTAAAAAAAACTTAAAAAAACAACAAAAAAACACCAAAACGGTGTTTTTTTTAAAAATCTGGGAATATTTCGCTTAGTGAATTTTCTTCTTTTTCTTCTTCGTCATCAACAATTTTTGGATTGTTTACATCCGAATAATCAATGCTAACTTCCAAATCATTTCCATCCTTTATTTTGTTTTGAACGAAAGGCAAATCCTTGACTTCGTTTATTGTGTAGCCAAGTTTTTCTTCTTCAACTGCATTTACAATTTGGCATGCAGCTTTTGCAACCGCACACAATGCTGCGCCGCCAAGGCAAGCAATTGCGGCAATATGCACAGGCCTATTGGAATGCAAAACGCTGACAATGTCAAGGGAAAGGCCTGCCGCAAAGCCAAGGCTGGCAATAGTTTTAAAAACAACAGCCATCTTTTTGCTTCTGTCTGCTTTTTTTGAAGTTTTTGCAAGATCATACAAAAGTTTTGCAGCTTTGTCTTTTTCGCTTAATTTTTCTTCGTCAAAGTTATCATTTTCATCAAAATTTTTCATTTCATTCTCCCAGCAAAAGTGAATTTTCTTCATTTATTTGGTCTTTTGTTTGAAGCAGCCCAATTTCGTCAAGTTCAGGATTATGCAAAACTTCTTCTTTTGCTTTATGGTCTGAAAAACAAACCCTTTTTGCTTCTTCTTTGTTTTTCTTTTCCAAAAGTGAAATTCCACAAGGAATAAGTGTTGCGCCAACTGCTATCGCTGCTGGCCCCAAAATTGTCAAAGGGTCGCTATTTTTGGCAATTCCACAAACAAGCAATGTCATGCCCAATGTTGAAGTTGCAAGCGATAATGCTTTCACAATTTTTGCAAGTTTTGCGTAATGATTTATTCTTTTTTGGTTTTGCTCAAGGTCAAAATTTGTTGGCTCACCAAGAAAATTGTGGTTAAATTTGTTTTGCATATTTGCTCCTTTGTCTTAGCGATATTCTAACACACACCCAAGTGCTTGTCAATATTGAAAATCAAACTTTTTTAGCAAGAAAATTGCATGAATTTTGCTTTACAAAGTGTAAAAAAATAATGTAAACTACCTTTTAAGGAGCAAAAATGAAAAAGTTTAAGGTAATTATTGACACTGACCCTGGAGTTGACGACACAAATGCAATTGTATATGCTCTAAATGACCCACAATTTGACATAAAACTTTTTTCAATTTCGCATGGCAACATTTCTCTTTCAAACGCAACAAGAAATGCGTGCCATCTGATTGATTTGTTTGGAAAAAACATTCCAATTGTAAAGGGTTACAACAGCCGTCTTGGCAACAACACCGAAGAAGCTGTTTTTTTGCACACAAAATCAGGTCTTGGGGGATACAAACCGCCTTCACGAACAAAAACAAAGCCAATTCAAAAGGATTGCGCGGATGCAATGTTTGAAGTGATCAAGGCATATCCTCATCAAATCACCTTGCTTGTGCTTGGACCGCACACAAACGTGGCACATTTGTTTATGAAGCACCCATCGGCAAAAAATCTTTTAAAGCAAATCGTCATGATGGGCGGAGCGCCAAACGGGCTTAAGAGCGATCCAAATCACAATTCATTCAATGTTCGAACTGACATTCCTGCGTTCAAAAAGGTGATTGCAACAGGCATTAAAATTTTGATGTGCCCATCAAGCATTGGCAGGGATGAGGGCTATTACACCGAAGCGCAAGTAAAAAAAATAAGCCAAACAAACTCGGTTGGCAACTTTTTGGCAAAAACTTTTGAAACTTATTGGGAGCCGGGCTACACTGACAAGCGAATTGCTGTAAATGACATTGCTGCGTTATACTCTTTTGTTTATCCAAGGTTGTATCGCACAAAGCAAGGCGATATTGAGCTGGATGAAAAAACAGGCAAAACCAAAGTTGCTTTTCGCAAAGGCGGGCAGTTTAAAATTGTGATGTCGCTCAAGCGGGATGAATTTCAAAACATGATTTTTGAAAAGCTCAAAAAAATGGACAACATTCATCTTGAAACAAAAAAATAAAAACAGGTATTGAGCCTGTTTTTTTGTTAGCAATTAAGCGCGTTTAGAACGTTGTCTCTGATTGGTTCAAATGCGTCAAGATTGTTTTGTTCAATGTTCCATTGTTTTAAAAGATAAATGTCAAAAAAGTCGTGTAATTTACTGTTTTCAGGGTCGTTAAGATCCAAGTTGTCCTTCATATCCCAAATAAAGTCTGACAAAAAGCCCATTGCAGCAAGCCGAGCGTGCTTTTCATGATCTTGACAATAATAAATTGCATATCCAGCTGTTTTTTTTGCATCTCCGTCCAACAAAGCAGGGACTTTGCTCTCAAGTGACGGATCTCGCTTTTGTGCCTCTTCATACATTCTTTCGCCGTCTTCGGGGTTTGTTGTAGTCTTTAATGATTGAACTGCACTTTCCACATTTATCCATTCCCCAATTTGTGTTTTAAAATAATTGTCAATGGAATCTGCAATTTTTGCTTGTGCATAAACATTGATATCCATAGGATAAATTGCTGATTTCAAGCAGCCTTGAAATCCAGTTATTCTTGCTTTTGAGGCTTCTTTGTTCTCGCCATACTTGTGTTGCAAATAATGAGCTTTTTCATGCCCACAAGACAGCAGAAATTCCATGGCACGATCAAGCAACGCTTTCTCATTATATCCTTCTTCATAAATATTGCTTAAATAAAGGTCGCATTCCTTTGAATCATATCGACAAAGTCCATCATAAGATGATTGTTGGTCATTTTCATCTGTGTGAAAAACGATAGGGCAGTCCTGAAGCCCAAGTTTGTTTATTGTTGGTTTTATGTATAAATCATTGTAGTCAGAGCAAATTTCTTGCATAATATAAACATAGTCTTCTGGCAAAAGACAATGAGTGTGTGATAAGATTGTTTTCAAATCTTCAGTCAAACGAACAAATTTTTCTTTTCTTTCTGCTTCCATAACTTAATTATACCAAATTTTTAACCAAAAATCAACACTTATTTGATTTTTTTTGCACTAAACAAGCATTATTTCACAAACGGCAAAATTTGCTTAAAGTTTGTCAAATTTTCGATGTAAAAATCCCAGCAGTTTTTGTCATATGGGTTGGTTTTGTGGGGATTTATGCACAAAGTTGTTGCCCCTGACAAATGCACCGATTCATCGTTGTTTCCATTTCCCATAAAAAAGATTTCGCTTGGGCTGACTTTAAATCTTTTTGCAAGCTCAAAAATGTATTTTTCCTTTCTTTCTGTGTCAAAATTGGCCTTAATACTTCCACAAACAAGCCCATCTTTGTCAAATAAAAGTTCTTCACAAACAATTTCGTCAATAAGGTCACGAAAATCGCGAACACATCTTTCAACAATTTGCTTTATTCCGCCTGAGATGATAAAAATTTTTATGTTGCGTTTTTTAAGTTCTTCAAAAGTTTGCTTTGTTCCTTTTCTGACGCAAAGATTTTCGGCAACGCTTTCCACAAGTTTTTTGGTCACTCCGCGTTTGCGATATTCATCAATCACAAGTTTTGACCATTCTTCATCGGTTATTTGTCCGCTGTAAAACATGTTTGCATAGTATTCATCTTGTTCGCAAGCCCCGATTTTTTCCCAGATATAAAACCAGCAATTTCCGCCTGCATTGGCAAGAGAAATTGTTCCGTCAAAATCAAACACGGCAATTTTTGTTTTAGGGGAGATTTGTTTTTTTGTTGTCATAATTCTTCCTTAATAAATAGCGAACGCCACGGAGCGAAGCGGAGTATAACGAAACTTGATTCGTAATCTGCAGTCGCGCAGTTTTTTTGTTGGAGCTGCTGGCGGGACTCGGACCCGCGACAACGTTGCAAAGTTCGCTCGGCGGCGGATTTTTGTCAAAATCCTGGGAACCTCGCTTGTTTGCTCCTTTTTCAAAAAATGGCAGGCATTTTTTTGAATCAAAACTTCGAAGTCTTGCTTCGCAGTTCTTAGAATTTGTTCTTCGCATGGGAGTCGCGGCAAAATCGCCAACGAAGTGCGATTTTCGCTTGGCCGCGAAACAAAAAAACAAGCGTCTCCCGAGTGATTGCGTCAAGCAATCCGAGTCAAAGCGCAGTTTTTTTGTTGGAGCTGCTGGCGGGACTCGGACCCGCGACCTGCTGATTACGAATCAGCTGCTCTACCAACTGAGCCACAGCAGCATAACGCACTTTAGTATATCATAAAAGCAAAAAATTTTAAAAGCTTTTTTGTTGATTTTTTGGATTTATGTGTTATAATTCTGTCAAAGGGGGCAAAGATGTTTGTTCATATTGATGAATTTGCAATGTCGGCGGCTGTTGAAAGCTCGTTAGATCCGAAAAAACAACTTGTTGTTCATGTTTATCCCGATTCTCTTTCAATTGGCATCGCTTCAAAGGGCAGATTGGGTGCAAGTGAAAAGTTAACTTTTTCTGCTGACAACGCTTGTTATGGGGCGGTTCGCAGTTTTGCGGAAAGTTTGATTGATTTTAGGCCTGCAAATGACATATGTGATGATTTCAACTCCAGTTATTTGCGTGTTTGGTTTGGCCGCGAACAAGTTAGTTTTGAATTTTTGTGTGACAGCAATCAGTTGTCGCATGCGGGCAAGGTTGAACTTCGTTCAAGCCTTCGCAATGATGGTCTGAGCATTGCGTGCAAAAGTTTTGTAAGTGATGTCAAACGCCAATGCGACAAAATCGATTTTGTTGACCAAGCAGATGAGGCACTTTCAAATGATGAAATCGTTTCTTAACTGAAACGGTTTTTTTGTTTGACATAACTTTGCAAAAGTGTTAAATTTTATCCCAAAGGAGCTAAAGATGATAAATATTGCAATCGACGGAACCACGAGTTCTGGCAAAAGCACTTTGTCAAAAGAACTTGCTCGCAGACTTAACCTAAAACGCCTTGACACAGGTGCATTGTATCGGGCTGTTGCCTGTGCCTATGAAAGGGCAGGATACAAAAAGGTAAGCCAAACCAACATTCAAAAATTCGTCAAAACGCTTGACGTGAAAGTGCGATTTTACAAAGATTTTCAGCACGTTATTGTCAACGGCATAGACGAAACGCCATTCATTCGAACTGAAAAAATAAGCCTTCTCACAAGCGAAATTTCGCCTTATCCCGAAGTTCGCCAAAAAGTGCTTTCACTTCAACAAAATTTTGCCAAAAGGCACAATTGCGTGATGGAAGGAAGGGACATAACCACCAAAGTGCTTCCAAACGCAACGGTCAAATTTTATATCACCGCTTCAAGCGAAGTCAGAGCAAAGCGCAGATGGCTGGAACTTAAGGAAAAGGGCGAAGCGGACTCATATGAAAAGGTGCTGGAAGATTTAAAGTTAAGGGATATGCGTGACGAAACCCGTGAAAATGGTCGCCTTGAAATTGCTCCGGATGCAATTGTTGTTGACTCAACAAACAAAACCCTTAAACAAACCGCAGATTATTGTGAAAAGGTAATAAACAAAAAGCTGGGGAAAAGCCACTCTCACTGACATAATTAACAATAAAAAATATCGAGCGTTCTCGATATTTTTTTGTTGGTGCAGGTGGTGGGACTTGAACCCACACGTTGTTGCCAACAAAGGATTTTGAGTCCTTCGCGTCTGCCATTCCACCACACCTGCATTTTTTGCGTGTGCTTTTTTAGCGCAATGATATTATAACACATCGCTTTGCAGTTTTTCAAGCGATTTTGCAATATTACAAAAAAATTTGCTTTTTTCATAATTATGCCATATTTTTGCACAAAATGCCGTCAAAGATTTGTCACAAATGAGTCAAAAGTGCGTCAAAAACTCGAATATTGTAAAAAAATGTAAAAAACCATCAAAAATTTTGGCATTAAAAATTGACTATTGAAGGTGCGAATTTTATAATTTTGCTATATTCAAAAAGGGAGAAATATAGATGCAAAATCACGTTTGGGCAAAAACATTACTTTCAACTTACAGATTTTTGGAAAGGGTTGCAGGGGCGATTGACAGGATTATTGAAAAAAAGGCATTGTCACCAACAAATTGTTACAATTATTCTTATGATGGAACGCTTGATTTAACAGAAAAGATAATTGAATTGTCACAAAGAAAAATAGATTTGATCAACATCAAAATTCTCACAGAAAACATTCTTTCAAAAATGGATCCACTGCTTGCAAACATTCTCATAAAAAAATATATTGACTCTT
>CANQRE010000031.1 GCA_947626175.1 uncultured Clostridia bacterium | reverse complement strand
TTAAAGGCTATGTCATTATGTTTGACCCCGCCGTCAAAACTTGACTTTAACTTTTGTTGCAACGTCTTTTCGCATGTCTTCACTTATTGCGGCGTAATGCTTTTTGGTGGTGTTCACGTCCTTATGCCCAAGCACATCGGCAACAATGTATATATCCTTCGTTTCGCGATATAGATTTGTGCCAAAGGTTGATCGCAATTTGTGCGGCGAAATCTTTTTAAGGGGAGTTGCTTCGCGTGCAAATTTTTTGACAAGGTTTTCAACCGCGCGCGTGGAAATACGCTTTTTTTGCAGGCTGACAAACATTGCTTTTTCGTTTGGGTCAAGCCCAAGCGTTGCCCGCTTTTTAAGCCAAACTTTGATGGCATCAGCCACTTCTTGTGAAAAATACAAAACCGTTTGATTTCCGCCTTTTCGAGTTACTTTGAAGGCGTTTTGTGAAAAATCAAAGTCTTCCACGTTCAGCCCAACGCATTCGGAAATACGAATTCCCGTGCCCAAAAACAGCGTTACAAGCGCTTGGTCACGCTCCTTTGTGTTGGCGTCATACGCCTTTTGATGTTTTGAAAAGGTGTTGTTTGCATCAACTGCATCAAGCATACGGTCAACTTCGTCCGGTTCCAGCCTGATAATTTCCTTGTTGTGAAGCTTTGGTGTTTGCACTTTTGACGCCACGTTTGAAGAGATAAGGTCGTGATTGAACAAATATTTAAACAAGCTTCGCACAGCCGCAAGCTTTCGAGCTTTGCCTTTTTCACCGTTTTTGATGATTTTGCCGTCCATTTCATAGTAGCTTAGGTGCGACAAAAACTGCTCAATCACGTTTGATTTAAGCTTGTCAATGTCTTGCAATGTGATTTTGTTTTTTTCTTTGCCCAAATATTCCGACAAAAAGTCAAAAAATATGTTTAGGTCCATTGCATAATTAAGCCTTGTGAGCGATGACGAGTTTTGTTCGATTCCAATAAAATAATCATAACAAAAGTCGGGAAGTTCACTTGCCGAGGTCCTGATTTTTTTCTGATTTGTCAAATCTCGCTTTTCAAAATATGTAAGGTTTGTTTTCATGCTTCTATTATATCACGTATACAATTTTTTGCAAAGCAAATTAGCTATACAACATATTGGTGGTATTCTAACATAACACACACAATTATATTTTTAAAATTATTGTAAATAAACTAATATATTTGACTTATTTTTGCATTTGTTTTACAATTTTATATAAGTTATATACTTTTGGAGGACTGTTAATGATTGATATTGCACTTATTCGAACAAATCCGGAGCTTGTCAAAGAAAACATAAAACGCAAGTTTCAAGACCACAAACTTGGACTTGTTGATGAAGTTGTTGAGCTTGACAAAAAAAATAGAGAACTGAAAAAGGAAGGCGATGACCTAAGGGCAAAGCGCAACTCCTTGTCAGCTCAAATTGGCATGCTTATGAAGGCAGGAAAGCGTGACGAAGCCGAAAAAATCAAGGCTCAAGTTGCCAAAAACAACCAAAGGGTTGCCGAAATTGAAAAAGAAGAGGAAGAAATCGCTGCGCAAATCAAAAAAGACATGTATATGATCCCAAACATTGTGGCAAAAGACGTGCCTATTGGCAAAGATGACAGCCAAAATGTGCAGCTTGAAACCTTTTTGGAAGCCAAAGAAAAGCCTTTTGACGTGCCTTATCACACAGATATTCTTGAAAAACTGGGTGGACTTGACCTTGACAGCGCTCGCAGAACAAGCGGACAAGGATTTTATTATCTGACTGGCGACATTGCAAGGCTTCATTCCGCAATCCTGACATATGCGCGTGATTTTATGATAAATCGCGGCTTTACTTATGTTATTCCGCCATTTATGATCCGCAGCGAAGTTGTTAGCGGCGTTATGAGTTTTGACGAAATGGACAACATGATGTATAAAATCGAAGGCGAAGATTTGTATCTTATCGGCACAAGCGAACACTCCATGATTGGAAGATACATGAACACAATTTTGGATGAAAAACAACTTCCGCTCACGCTGACAAGCTATTCTCCATGCTTCCGCAAGGAAAAAGGTGCGCACGGCATTGAAGAGCGTGGAATTTATCGCATACATCAATTTGAAAAGCAGGAAATGATTGTCATTTGCAAGCCTGATCAAAGCGATTATTGGTATGACCAACTTTGGAAAAACACCGTTGATTTGTTTGTTTCAATGGAAATTCCTGTTCGCACTCTTGCTTGTTGCACAGGCGATCTTGCGGACCTGAAATATAAAAGCTTGGATGTTGAAGCTTGGAGCCCAAGGCAGAAAAAATATTTCGAAGTGGGATCTTGCTCAAACCTTACTGACGCTCAGGCTCGAAGGCTTGGAATCCGTTATAAAACCGACAAAGGAACTGTTTTTGCACACACTTTGAACAACACCGTTGTTGCGCCACCACGCATGCTTATCGCATTTATTGAAAACCATTTAAATCAAGATGGAAGCGTTTATATTCCGCCTGTGCTTAGGCCATATATGGGCGGAAAAGACAAGATTGATGTCAAAAAATAAGGAGTCAAAATGAAAGCCATTTCCAAAGGTCTTGTTGAATCTCTTGCCAATGCAAACAGCATGTCTTTTGCCATGGAAACCGAGCGAAAAGTCACAAATCTTGTTTCATTTGCGGCTGATTTGCTGGGATCATCAATGCCGTTTGTCAGTGTTGATAATTGCCTTTTGCAACCGGTTAATGAAACGTTTAATGGCGCTGTGACGCCTGAGAGCAAATATATTTATTTTCTTGCATTCAACAGCCCACAAATTGAAGTGAACTGCCTTCAATACAACGACTCATGGAAAAAGTTTAAGGAGCGTGTGGAGTTTGCTTGGAATTCTTCAAAAAAGCCAAAAAGAAGAAAACGAAAAAACAAGAAAAAGGCTGCTGAAGCCGAAGAAAACAAAATCGCTTTTTCTTATGATGAAAACAAATACAACATGGACAGTTTGAAGGACGATTTGCAAAAAGCTCTCGTTCAAAATTTGACGGAAACAAGCGTTGTTTACAATTTGGAAAAGGCGTTAAAAATTGTTGGGCGAGATGATTTTGGCCCAAAAGTTCAAATATATTTGTATCCATGCTTGCTTGAAGGCAAAAATTTCAAGTTTTTTATAAGTCGCAAAAAAGGCTTTTTCACAATCAACTTTGAAAACCGTGAAAAACTTTTAAATCAAAAAATCGACAAAGTTGGAAATAATTTTATAAAAATCCTCAAAGTTTTCAACAGCTTGTATAACGGCATGTCACGCGGTAGCGCAGGCTTAAACCAGCTTTTTATTGAAAGCGTGCTATATAACACACCAGATGAGCTGTTTGAAGGTGATGACATATATGAAGTTTTGTTCAAAATTGTCAACTTTATCAATTTGACAGATGTTTCAAAATTTAAAAGCATCCTAAATCCAAACATAACAATTGTTCAAGACCGTGCTTGCAAAGTTGGCGGCGTGCAATTTTTAAAGTTTTTGGCATCGCTAAGCCAAATATAAAACAAAAACAAATAGCAAAATCAAACCAAACAAAATCTTCCGCTATTATGAAAAAAAACAAGTTAAAATGTGACAAACTTGTTTTTTTATTGAAAAATGAAAAAATATCAAGTTATAGAAAAATAACATAATATTCCTAAAAAAGCGAGTATTATGCCACTATCTATTCGCAAAACCTGTCTTTTGCGAATAGATACGCATGTTTAAAAATTGGGGTATTATGTCAACATAATACCCCCTATTTTGTTTGACAAGATTTTTTGGAACAATTATAATAGTGATAAAGAAGGTGAAAAATATGGAATCGTTAGCAAAAGGGCAACTTTCATACATGATTCTCTCCTGCTTGAATGAAAGAGATATGTATGGCTTGGAACTTATTGACGAAATCAAAGGGCGATATGGATATGAAGTCAAATTGCCAAGTTTGTATTCAAACATAAATCGCATGAAAGAGCTAAAATTTATTTCGTCATATTTAAAGGAAAGCACAAAAGGCCCAAAATGCTCGTATAGTTCCATCACTGAGCTTGGCCGCGAAGAACTTGAAAAACTTAAGGTGGAATTTGCTGGCCTTAAAGCCGCACCAAAGCCACAATCTTCCCTTCAAAATGACTTTGAAAGAATTATTGCTTCAATAAAAAGCGAGCAAGCAGAAAAGCCTGAGCCTGTTTTAAAGCAACCTGAAGAAAGCATGCCTGAGCAAGAAAGCGACGATTATTTTGACTATTTTTCCATAAATGATGATGAGCCAGCTGCAAGCACTCAAAATCAAGCTGAAGAGCCGGCACAAGTGAACATTGTGCAAAATCAAACCGAGCAAGAACAAGAGCAACCAGCTTCGATTGTCAATGCCGTAAACAAACCTGTGACCGAAGAGGAAAGCGATTACAATCAACGCGTGTATGCCGCAGCAAAGGATTTTTCACGCAGCCGCAACCGCAGGTCTTATTCAGAAAATCAAATTTCGCTTGCCCTTTCTTCCGCTCCTGCCCGTTCAGAAGAAGAAAAGCAGCAGGATTTGACTGAGTTAAAGCAGGCATTGTTAAATTCAAAGCAAAGTTATGTTGAAAAAATCAATTTGACTGCCGAGCAATCTCAAACGGAAAAACAAGTTGTTGATGAATTTGAGCAGATCAATGAAGAAAAGCCAAAAGAAGAAGCCATCAATGAAAAACAAGATGACGGCAGATTTATCACTGAAAGATATGCCGAAAATGAAATTCCAAAAGCCAAAAAAATTGAGCCAGCACGGCTTAATGTGCTTGTGCCTTCATATGACAAAACTCTCCCTGCTCCAAAGCGAAACATTGCTGTTGACCCAACAGTTAGCGATGTGAAAGCCAAACTTGAAAGCTTGTATGCAAAGGCCGAAGTAAAAAAGGAAGAGCCAGCAAAGCCTGAGATAAGAGATTATGAAACTTATGAAGACCTTAAAAGATATTTCAAGTCGCAGGAAGTTGAGTTCAAAGTTTATGAGCGCCCTGCTCGCAGACCAAAACACAACACAAATCTTTTGAAACTTTATGTAAGTTTGTTCATTTTTGGATTGATCGGTGTTGGAAGCGCAATCATGTATCTCATTTTCAGTTTGAGTGGGCTGACAAAAGCGGAAACAAATTTTGTGTATTATCTCTTCCCTATCATCGCACTTGTTTATGTTGTTTACTGTTACTATAACAATCGAACAATGGTAAGCAAAGTGCCTTCGCCGCTTTGGCATCCGGCAATTGTTTGGAGCATTTTTGCACTGATGATTGTTGCAATTTTCATGATAAATTATGCCTGCGGTGTTCCTTTTGATGAAGCTGCAACCTACTTTTCAACAATCCTTGTCCCAATTTTTGCCGCTGCTTGCAGCACTGTTGGAATATATTATGCAACGCTGTTTTCTTACAAAAGATTTTGGAAATAAACAAAAAACTTCGAAGAAATCTTCGAAGTTTTTTTTCATAAGTTTTTTTAAATGTGTGCTGTAAAATAAAAATTGCGTGCATAAAAAGTGAATAACTGCAAATATTAAACATGTGAAGGAGATATGCTTCACATAAAGCGGAAAAGGACGGACATTAAGTTTGCCCTTTTTTGCTTTTTTGTGGATTTTGTCCCCTAAAAAATTTTTTTTAAAATTTGTGAATAGAACTTTTTTATTTACGCATCATACTAATAGGTTGCGAAAACCGCAACCGTTTAAAGGAAAAGAAGTAAGGTTTGATTACGACTTGCTTCTTTTTCTTTTATTTTTTCACGGCGCGCCTGCGCTTTATAAGCAGCGAAATGGCTTCAAACAAAACTGCAATGGCAAGCATAACAAGCGAAGCATACAAGATCACAAGTTCTTCTCCGGCAAAAAGCAAGCACACTGCAAGGATGATTCCGCATGAAACAAGGCTTCCAAAAACAATTGCAAGGCTTGCTTGCCAAATTTTAAGGCTTGTGATTCCCCCAATCAAACTGCCCGACCAAACACCCGTCATCGGCAAAGGAATTGCCACAAATGTTGCAAGCAAAAACAGCTTTTTTGCCAAAGTTGTTTGCTTTGCAAGCCTGTCAAGCTTGACGGAATATTTTTGCATAACAAAGCCTGTGAAAAATTTGCTTTTAATCTTTTTTGTGACAAACACAATTGGTGCGGCTGGCAATATGCTGCCCAAAAACGCACAAAAAAACGCCAAAACAGGATTTAGACCAAATGACAAAGCAAATGGAATTGCAACCCTGCCTTCAAAAAATGGCAAGATTGCCAAAAATATCACGGCCAAAAAGAGATAGTCGCCGAACAAATTTGTCATAAACTGTTGAATAATGTCACCTCTTAGATTATTTTATGAAAATAATTTTTATGTTATTCAAAAAAGAGGTTGAAAAAATTGTATAAATAGTATATAATAACTTCGACTCTCAAAAAAAAGGTGATAAAAATGGAACTTACAGAAGAAGAAAAATTGCAAAATTATATGGTTAGACAAGTTGAAGACATTGTTCGCATTATGAAAACCATCAAGGACACAAAAGGCTATGAAAAAGAAGTTGACAGGCAAATTCAGGCCATTGAGCGTGCCTTTCCAAATATGGAAATAAGTGATGAAGAAGTTGAAGAAGAACTTAAATCCCTTCAAACTCAAAAAAGCATTCATCAAAAATGTATTGATAGCAATCTTGAAGTGCTGGATATGAATGTTGAGTCGCTTAAAAAAGACTGTGACACATATGTTGAAAAAACAGGCGGATCGACAACTTCCAACACCATTTACAATTTTATTGACTTTTGCAATAGCTTGGATTTGACCGAATAAGCACATTTATGTTTTTTAACAAAAAAATGGACACCTCTTGCCCATATTTTTGTTTTGGACTTTGAAAAATCACATTGGAGGAAAAATGAAAACAATAAGGCACATAGAGCTTTACACTATGCCAGATCTAGAAAAAGTGACAAGGCAACTTGCGTTTTTGCATGTTGGAGATTTGTTTGCAAACAACAGTTATCTCATTGAAAAAAAGGAACATGAGCATTTGGCTTTTATCAACAATTTGGACAAGCTTGGAGCTTTTGTTAACCCTGAGGACAAAACAATTTTCACCTATCTTCAAATGCTTCGATTGGCCCCTGTTTCTGACAAAATCCCTGCAAATCTTAGGGCGTTTGAGGAAAACTTGCAAAAGCAAACAAACTCCCGCTCTCGCACAGTTGCTGGGCAATATCAAAGAGATGTTTTGTCAAACAAGCCTGTTAGCTACATTAACTATGTCACAATTCCTGAGTTTTTTGCACACTACAACAAAAATGACCGCATAAAAAATGTTGCGCGAAATGTGACAAAGGCGATTTATAAAAACTATTTATCTCTTACAAGCGCTGAAATTATGTCCTCAGATTATATGATTGTGACAGATGAAAAAAATGCTGTTCGCAAGGCAAATGAAAGTGTTGACGAGTTTATTGACAAGCACACAGCAATCATTGGTCAAATTGATGGCACAATAAAAAGATATGACGAGTTTGACAACATGTTCAACTTGATGCTCACAAAGCAAGAGATTGAACAAAAAAAGGCGTTGGACGAAAAAAACAGCGTGTTTGGCAAGCTTAAGCAGCAACATGAACTCAAGGAAGGCTTTGAGGCATATCTATCAAAAGATTTTGGGCAAATGCCAGGCCATGAGCATGTTGAAAAGGTTTTGAGAACAAATCTTCAAAACGTGAATGCCGACATTGAGGAATACAAAGCCCTTTATCTTGGCCTAGACAAAAAAGCCCGACATATCGGCCAAGTTTATGACGCAATAAAGGTTGATCCGCATCAACATTTTGTGGACAAAATGCCAGAAGAATTTAATGTTTGATAAAAAAAGAAGGCCAAAATTTTGCCTTCTTTTTTTTTGTTATTTTGCTGTTTCAACAAATCGATTTTCGCGGATAACGTTGACTTTGATTTGCCCAGGATATTGCATTTCATCCTCAATTCGCTTTGCAATGTCTTTTGCAAGGAACATTGCTTCGTTGTCGGAAATTTCGTCCGGCTTTACGATTATGCGCACTTCTCTGCCCGCTTGAACGGCATACGCTTTGTCAACACCTTTGAATGAATTTGAAATTTCTTCAAGTTGTTGCAAACGCTTGATATATGCTTCAAAGCTTTCCCTTCTTGCTCCCGGTCTTGAAGATGAAATTGCATCGGCAATTTGAACGATCACAGCTTCAACTGAGCGGAATTCAACATTAAAATGATGCGCTTCAATGCAATGAACAACTTCAGGGCTTTCCTTGTATTTGTTTGCAAGGTCAACACCAATTTGAACGTGAGTTCCTTCAATTTCATGATCAAGGGCTTTTCCAATATCGTGCAAAAGTCCGCCGCGTTTTGCCACATTAACATTTGCTCCAAGTTCAGTTGCAATTTGCCCTGCAATAATTGCAGTTTCAATGCTGTGTTTGAGAGCGTTTTGGCCATAGCTTGTCCTATATTTAAGCCTGCCAAGCACTTTGACAAGTTCAGGATGAAGATTGAAAATTCCAACTTCTTCAGCGGCCTTTTCGCCAGCTTCTTTGATCGACTTGTCAACTTCTTTGGTCATTTTTTCAACGATTTCTTCAATTCTTGTTGGATGAATTCTGCCATCCACAATAAGTTTTTCAAGGCTCAGTCTTGCAATTTCCCTTCGGATTGGGTCAAAGGATGAAATCGTGATTGATTCCGGCGTGTCGTCAACAATGAGTTCAACTCCTGTTGCACTTTCAATTGCCCTGATGTTGCGG
>CANQRE010000030.1 GCA_947626175.1 uncultured Clostridia bacterium | reverse complement strand
CAAGGCAAAAGATAACTTTCACTTTCCTTCACAAAAATTGTATATGCAAAAAAAAGACACCATTTCGGTGCCTTTTTTTGTTGCATTAAATCAATTCATTCTTTGTTTAATTCAATAATTATTATCTTGTTAAATATTTGAAGTGTCATTTTTTATTGTTCTTGTATTAAATTGGGTCGATTTTTTGCTTTAAAGTTCTTTATCAACAGGGTTGTGGTGAGATGTGAAAATATCTTTTAATGCTTGCTCGTCAACAACATTAAATTCATATATATCAAGGTCATAATCAGGGCTTTTGAGCTGCGAGTAATACAAATTTTGTCGGCGGCAGAAGAATTTCACATTTTCATCATTGCCATTTTCATTTGTTAGGCGGTTGTCCAAAGCTTTGTATTTTGCAATTATCAGGTCAATTTTTTGCAATGAAAAATCATATTGCTTTGCTGAATCAATTTTGCTGGTGATGTTTTTGTTGATGGCGGACAAAGTTGTCAAAGCTTTGCGATGTTCATCATCATTGAGCTCAATTCCGTCATAAATCATTTTTGAAGCAATTTCATCAAAAGTTTGTTTTTCATATTCAAAAAACTGCAAAAACTTTGGATCCATTTCAGATTGATTTTTGCTGATTTTTTCTGAATTTTCATGTGTTATGTCTGAGAGTGCGCGTTCTAAATTTTGAATTTCGTATTTTTCCATTTTGTCTCCTATGCGTCAAAGTATATCATATTCACATTTTAAAGTCAAGTTCAATCAAAACGTTTGGCTTTTGCCAAGATTTGTGATATTATAAATAAAAAGGAGGAGATATGACAAAGTTAAAATTAAGAGGAATTGTTGGAAACCTGATTATGTTTGTTTTTTCAACATTAGGGCTTGCACTTATGGCACTTCCAATGTATCAAACAATCACAAATTTGGTTGGGGAAAACAAAACAATATACTCATCATCAGTTTTTGAATATATGGGATATTTTGGCGACAAATCTATGACGCAAAATCATACGATAGCACTTGTTTTCTTCTTGCTGTTTGCTATTGTTGCTGCTGTGGTTATGGTGCTTTCAATTGTCGGCCTTGTTGGGGCTATTCTTGGAAACAAAAAACTCAATATGGCAATCGTTAATCAAGCATTGAGCGTTGCTTTGGTGGTTTTGGGATTGCTGGGATTGATCTTCACAGTTGTGTATATTTCAAATGACATCAAATTTATAACAGATGATATAAAAAATGGTGCTTGTGCTGGATCAATACTTCCAATGTGCATGGCAATATTTGGAACAGTTGGTGCATTTGTTGTTCCTGCAAACAAAAAAGCAAAAAAATAATGAGTAAATAAAATCTCTTTGGAAAAAATAAATCCAGGGAGGTTTTTTTTATGAAAAAATCGCAAATAAGATGCACAATTGGTAGTTCGCTAGTTCTGCTTGCTTCTATTTTAATTTTGTGCTTTTATGTTTTAAACCTTGTTGAAGGGGCGGGGAGAAATCAAATATACAGCGGAATATCAAACCTTTCAAAAGCAACTGGGCCAAACATCGCCTTTTATATTGTTGCCAACGCGTTTTACATTTTAACGCTTGTGCTTAGCATTGTGACACTGATACTGAGCGTGATAGGTTTGTTTGGTGGGATTTTTGACATCAAAGGGCTGAACATGACGCTTGCAAACAGAACGCTTTGCGTTATCAACATGCTTTCAGCTTTGGCAGGTTTGGCGTTCATGATTGTGTATGTTGCTGCGCAAAGGCTTCCAAACATAACTGTTGGAGTTGGGCCAATAACCGTGTTTATTTCATCAGTTCTTGCCCTTGTTGGTGCGTTTGTGGCTCAAACAAGGAAGATTTATAAAAATAATTAGCAAAATTTCGCCGTTTTGGCGGAATTTTGTTTTGATATTATTTAATTTTTTTATATAATAAGGCTGTTGGAGGAAGAAAATGAGAGACTTAAAAATTCGTGGCCTTGTTGGAAGCATCATCAGCCTTGCTGCAGGAGTTGTTTCTTTTGTGTTTTTGGCTTTGCCAATGTTGGTTGAAATTCCAGGCCACACATTATATTCTGTTTTTTATTCAATCTTTAGACTGGGAGAAGTTTCAAACACTTTGGGGGTTGACGGAAACTTGTATGTTGCATCCACGGCACTTATGATTGTGTTCATGATTGTGTCGCTTGCCATTGTTGTGCTTTCCATTTTGTCAATTGTTGCGGTTTGCACAAAAAAATATGATTTGGACATGGCAATAGGGCTTAGGTGCTTGACACTAATAAACGCAGTGATTGCCACAATTGCAACAACACTTTTGCTTTTGTATTTTTCACAAAACAATTTGGTTGACACAACTTTTGGAGTTGGCCCAATTGTTGAGCTTGCTGTTGCACTTATCAGTGTTGGTGGAGCATTTGTGCTTCCTTCAAACATTGCGTTTTACAGCAAAATGCGTTTGGAAGAAAAAATCGCGCAAGAACAAATTATCCCTAAAAAACCAAACTAATCAAGCATTTTGATGCTTGAAACAAGATTTTCAGTCAGGTCAAGTTGAACAACTTCATGGCCTGATTTTTTTATTAAAACATATGTGTTTTGGCTTAAAGGGAAAAAGTCGTCAAAATCACCAAAAAATTCTTCAAGCTTTTCTTCGGTGGCTTCAAGGCTTTCAGCCACCATCAAGCAAGCATCCTTTCGCTGTTTGTTTTTTAGTTTTTGTAAAAATAGCATGCCTGTGACAAGGGAATTGCGTGAAGAAGAAGGGTTGCTTTTAACTTTTACAAGTTTGTTTTCAATTATGGCGTATTTTTCTTGCAAAGAGTTTGTTTCACACAAAATTTCGCTCCCTTCAACGGTTATTTGACTTGCACAAATTTTTTCAAGGCTGTGTGAAATGGTGTTGTAATCAATCAGCTCATCAACAGATGTTGATTTGATTTTGAGCAAGGCATGGCTTTCAATCGAAAACAACGAATATGTTTTTGGCTTTTCAATTTCAATCGTTTTCACAATTTGGCCATCATCAACCGTTAGATTGTGCGTTCCAATTTCAAAATTGATGGTTTTTCCGTCCACCACAAGCGACTGCTTTGCTCGGATGCTGTCGCAGCTGTTTTTTTGCAAATAAAATATTTTTGCTTCGCTTGTGTCGATAACTTTTATTCGCGAAGTTGGCTTTGCCATGTCAAGCACAAAAGAAGTGTCCTCTCTTCGGCCTGTCACTGGAAAAACATAAAGCCGCTTGGGATAGTCAAAGCAAAGGCTGACTCCATCTTCCAAAAATTCTTCCTCATTTTTCCATTTCACAACGCAAGGAATGCTTGTTTTAAATACAAAATTTTTCATGTGATAAATATATGTATAAAAAAACTTTTTAGGTATAATTTTTTTCTTGTTGTCAAAAAAGCAGGGTGGAGGAACAACATGAAAGGAATTTGGAAAGATGATGAAGTGAAGGATTTGTTTGAGCAGGTGGAAAAAATCAAATCACAAGGCAAATCAATAAAGGAAGCGTTTGCGTTTCATGCAAAAAAATATTTCCGCAAAGCTGACAGCGTGCGAAATTATTATTATCACGAAATTGACAGGCTGAGGGAAGACAAAGAAAGATGCTCGCGGATTGGCATAAATCTTTTAGGGCATCAAAAAAATCAGTTTTGTTTTTTTTCAGAAGAAGAAAAAAACAGCATTATTGAAAAAATTCAGCAAAAGCTCAAGGAAGGTTATTCGGTGAGAAAGGCTTGCCTTCTTTTAAGCGGTGGGGATGTGAAAGAAATGGTTAGGCTGCAAAACAAATATCGCTCAAGTGTGCAAGGCAAGGATAATGTTTTAAAGTTTAAGCCCGCTCAAACATCAAAAATTTCAGACCATGACATAAACTCGCTTTTTTTGGGTCTTGTCAAACTTATCAAACACAATGTCGAAGAAGAAGCAAAAAATCAAATTGCCAGTGAAAGGATGGCGTTAAAGGCAGAAGTGAGAAATCTTATGGTTCAAATTGGCGAAAGAGAGAGATCTGAAAAAAGCTTGCAGGAAAAAATCAATGAAATAAAAAGAGAAAATGTGCTTTTAAAGAAAAAACTGCTTTTTGCAACATGTGACAAGGCGCGGAGCATGACAAAAAGTCATAATCAAGTGTAAAAGCTTTTATTTTGTGAAAATTTGTGTTAAAATTTAGTTATGCAAATGCAAATAGTTTTGGGCGAAAATTTGACCGAATCAATTGAAAACTTGCTTGAAAAAATTTCGCCTAATGAAAAAAGTTATATTGTTGTGCCGGACAGAGAAACTCTTCAAATTGAAGAGATGCTTTTTTCAACTTTGAATTTGAAATCCACATTCAACATTTCGGTTGTTGGCTTGTCAAATCTTGCGCTTTCATTTATTCCAAAGCCTGCAAAATCATTGGGCGAAATTGAAAGTGTTTTGTTTGTGAAAAAAGCAATGTCGATCGCAAAAGAAAAACTTTGCTATTTCAAATCAACAAACATAAATTTTTGCAAAGAGATATACAAGTTTATTTCACAGCTTAAATCTTCGTCAATAAAGCCAGAACAAATTGTGCCTTCTTCCAACAAGGCGGCGCTTGTGAAAAAGTTTGAAGATATAAAAATCATATATCAAGAATATGAAAAGTTGACGAGTGAGTTTGATGATTCAAGTGAAATTGTGGACAAATTTGTCAATGAAATTGAAACGCAAAACTTGTTTGCCGACACAAAATTTTATTTTGCGGGATTTGAAAGCTTCACATCCAAACATTATCTTTTGTTAAAAACATTGTGTAAGCATGCAAAATCTGTTTGCGTTGCAATTGCTTGTTGCGCCCCAAGGCCAAATTCTTACATATATGAAACAGATGCGCTTGAAAAAATAAAAAAAATTGCAATTGAAACTGGCTCAAGTGTTGAAGTTGTTTCCCCGCCAAGCAAACTTAAGGGCGAAGCAAAAGAAATTTGCAATCAGCTTTTTGCTCCTTCAAAAAAGGTTGTCAGCGGCGAGCGTGTGAACATTTTTGAATGGAAAAACAAGCGCTTGGAAGCTGAATTTGTTGCAAAAATGATTGCCTTTGAAGTGTTTAATGGGGCAAGATATTTTGACTTTGTTGTTGCAGCAACTGATCTTGAAGGCTACGAGGACACATTAAGGCTGGCGTTTGAAAAAAACAAAATTCCATATTATTTTGACACTTCTGAAAGTGCGTCAAAATCCTATTGCGCGTTATTTTTTAAAAAACTTTTGCATCTTAAATATTTTTCATTTAGAAAAGACGATGTTTTGTTTTTTCTCACTTCGCCATTCTTTGATGTTCCACAAAATGAAATCGACAATGTGATGACAAATTTTGAAGGCGGAGGCAAACAGTTTTTTGCAATTTCCGGCATAGATCAGCTCAAAGCTTTGGTCAAAGCAATTGGCGATGATTTGTTTGAAGGAATCGATGAAAGCATATCCTTTTTGGAAAACAATTTGGAAAAACTTCAAAATTTAAATTTGGACGAAAAAACACTTGCAATTGAAGTTCAAGTTCCACAAATTTTGCGTGAAATTGTTCAGGCATGCAAAAACGCAAGTCTTGACAGCACCTTTAGTGAAGTTATCTCAGCAATTGAAATTGGACTTGAAACAAAAAAAGTTTCTGCAATTCCAAGTTATTATGATCAGGTGTATGTTGGCGATGCGTCTGACAGTTTTTTTGGCAAAGTGAAAAATCTTTTTGTTGTTGGTGCAAACGCTGGATTGATGCCAAAAGTTGTTCTTGACAATTCAATCTTTTCAGATGAAGAACTTGAAAACGCAGGATTTGAAAACAAAATTGAGCCAACTGTGAAAATGATAAATCGCAGAACAAGATTCAAACTCTTTTCGCTTTTGTCGTCGTGGACGGGCAGACTGTATTTGTCATATTCAAACGTTGGCGATGACGACAAGCCAATTGCCAGAAGCATGGTGACAAATGAAATCATTGAAATGTTTGCAAAGCAGGACAAAATAATCAAAAACTTGATTCCAGAAGAGCTTAAGCAAATCCCGCAGCTTTTGCTTAGTTTAGGTCGTAGCATGTCGGGAGCAGAAGAAGTTTTGTGCGAAACATCCAACGAGCAAATCAAAGGCTTTTTGTCAAAAGCCTTGTCATTTTCCGCATCAAAGTTTTCAAGGTCAAACATTTTGCACTCGGCAAAGCAAATTGGCATAGGCTCATCAATCAAGCCAACAGAAGCTGAAAAGTTTTTTGATTGCCCTTTCAAAGTTTTTTGTGAAAACGTTTTAAGATTAGCCGAAAAACGCCAGCAAACCATTTCGCCAATGGAGATTGGCTCAATTGTTCATAGCGTTGTTGAAGATTATGGGAAAAAATTTAATTTCAAAAAACTTGATGACAAAAGTCTTGAAAAATTTGTAAATGATGAAATCAAAAGATATTGGCATTTTTCATGTGCCGAAGAAGAAATTGAAAGACAAAAACTTAAAATGGATTTAAAGCGAATTTGCAATGTTGTTTATGAGGAAAACTTGCGCTCAAAATTCCAGCCTTGGATGCTTGAAAAAAGCGTTGAAGGGAAAATAGGCGACAAACAAATTAATGGCAGAGTGGACAGGGTTGACAAGTGCGGCGATGTGTTTAGGATTATTGATTACAAAACTGGCAAAATAGAAAAAAACTTGCCAAAGGCTTTGTCCTATGGAAAAAAATTGCAACTGTTTGCTTATGCAAAACTTATTGCTGACGAAACCGATTTAAAATGCGGGGGAATTTATTATTTCAATGCCAAAGGTGGATACAAGCCAAAGGATTTTTCACCGCTTGTTGGAATTTCAACCGAAAACGCGAAAGACATTTATGCAAGCGACAAATATATTTCCGATGAAGAGCTAAAAAGCATGTTTTTGCAAGCTGAAAGCATGATGCTTCAGGCAACTGATTATATGTCGCAAGGAAAATTTGTGCCTTGCCCAGATGGCGAATCTTGCAAATATTGCAAATACAAAGCCATGTGCTTGTATGACAGCGAAAACGGCGTCAGACAACTCAAGGAGGAGGAATGAAGCAAGCTTACACTCCGTCTGCCGAGCAGGACAGAATATTCAATTTTTCGGGCAAAAACATGGTTGTGAGTGCGTCCGCAGGAAGCGGAAAAACCACCACCATGATTTGGTATATTTCACGCCTTGTTTCAAGTGGCCAGCCAATAAAAAGAATTTTGGTTTTAACTTTCACAAAGGCTGCTGCAAACGAAATGCGTGAAAGGCTTTGGGTCAGCCTTGTGGAAAACAGCGATGATCAAAAAATCAGGGCGCAAATCGATGATCTTTTCACAAGTGACATATGCACCATCCACGCTTTTTTGGAAAAATTGATAAAGCGAAATATAAGCCAATTTCCGCAATTGGAAGGCTTTGTCATCCTTGATGAAGCGCAATCATCAAACATAAAAACTGAAGCATTTGCCAAAGCTTTGGAAAAATTTAAGCAGCAGGACAAAAAGGGTTATGTTGATTTGTATATGTCCTTAAGAAGTTTTGAAACAGCTCAAAAAATGGTCTTAAAGTTGGAAGATTTTTTGTCCGCTCAAGCAAATCAAAATCAAATTCTTGAAAGCATGATGCAATATGATTTGGGCTACAAAAAAACGATTGAATATCTTACAACATTTGTAAAAGAAATGCAAAGCAATTTAAAGCAAGAAATAGACCTTTTTCCAGTTGACAACGAAAAAGTTGAAGGTTATTTGCAAGATATACGTAGGCTTTGTTTTGATTGGGATGATTTAAGGCAAGCGTGCCAAAAAATTGCACCTGTCAAACTTGTTAGGCAACCTTCGCTTGGGGGATATGACAAAAAGGGAGATGTTGTCCAAATCAAAAATCACGCAAACAAACTCATAAGTTTTGCTGCAAAGCTTAGCCCTGGCGAGGACAGCGTTTGGCAAACAGACGAAAACAAAAAACTTTGCAATCACATTTTCACGCTTTACAAACTTTTTGCTGAGGAATACGCAAACCTAAAACTCAGTCAAAACGCCCTTGACTTTAACGATCTTGAAAAACAAAGTGAAAATCTTTTAAGTGATGAGCAAATTCTTGCAGGGCTACAACAAAATTATGATTATGTTTTTATTGATGAATATCAGGACACCAACCCTGTTCAAGAAAAAATTGTAAAACTGTTAAGTGAAAAATGCAAATTTGTTGCAATTGGCGACCCAAAGCAGGGGATATATGGCTTCCGCAATGCCACAAGCGAAATCATCCTTAAGGACAGCAAAAATTTTGCCAAAGCAAGCGATGGAACAACGGAATTCTTGAGTGAAAATTATCGAAGTGACAAAAAGATATTGGCATTTGTGAACAATGTGTTCAAACAAATCATGACCGAAAAAAACGCAGGCATAAATTATGCAAAATCATCAGTTTTGCACGGCAAAAAAAATTGTCCAAAAACAAAAAATCCGGCAGTTCAAATTTTAATTGCTGAAAAGCCAAAGAAAAAAAAGGCTGCCGCTTGCGAACATTATGACATTTTTGGCGACAAGCTTTCCTCAAAAAGCAGCGAACTTTTTGAAGCAAAAATGATTGCTGTGAAAATTGAAGAGTTTTTGGCAAGCGAGTTTGTTGATCCAAAAACAAAAGCTCGCCGCAGGGTTAAGCCAAGCGACATTGCAATTTTAACCCGATCAAAAGGGGATGTTTGTGACGGGGTGATGAATGAGCTAAGGACAAGGCACATTCCTTTTGTGTCAACGCTATCATCGTCCTTAAATCAAAAGGCACACACACAACTTGTTGAAAGTTTGCTTGAACTTTGCATTTCACAGGACAATGACATTGCCCTTGCAAGTTATTTGTATT
>CANQRE010000029.1 GCA_947626175.1 uncultured Clostridia bacterium | reverse complement strand
TGTTGTAATATGATTTTGTTGCCGGAATTTTTGGATATCAAGGAAGCGTGTTTTCAAGGCTTGTTTATATTGTTGTCGGAATAAGTGCATTGTTTTTGGTGGTGAAACTTTTTATGGACAAAGGATCAATTCATGTTTGGGGCGCCAAAAAAAAGAAGCTAAAAATGATGCAATCCTCTTCCCCCGCAAATGTTGAAGCGGCAAAGGAAGAACGCCGCCGCAAAGAAAGCGGCTATGACGAAAGCGCAAGTTATTTGGATGATGACCCTTCTTCCCGCAAAGACGCCGAAGAGCACAAAAGCCTTTTCGACGAACATTTGGAAAAATAAAAAACCCAAAGCAATCTTTGGTTTTTTTTTGGAAAGAAAATTATTTTTCTCACTTTTTTGGCTATTTTGACAATGCCCAATGTTTTGTGGCTAAATGTTTTCAGCGAGAAACATGGCGCGGAACTTTTCGTTGCGGGCAAAAAGTTCGTCAAACGTGCCTTTGTCAACAATCTTTCCTTCATCAAGGAAAAATATTTCATCAACATCCTTTATTGTTGAAAGACGATGCGCAACAATCACGATTGTGCTTGTGCCTTTGAGCGAGTCGATTGTTTTTTTGATGGCATTTTGGGCAAAATTGTCAAGCGATGACGTTGACTCATCAAAGATGATTATGCTCGAGTTCCTTAAAAGCGCCCTTGCAATTGCAAGACGCTGCTTTTGCCCGCCTGAAAGCTTGATTCCGCCTTCGCCAACCCTGGTGTTTATGCCATTTGGCAAGGTGACAACAAATTCGTCATATATTGACGCGTTTTTAAGGGCACTGATGATTTCGTCTTCAGTTGCACTTGATTTTGCAAGCAAAAGATTTTCCTTGATGGACATGTCAAAAATATATGGAAATTGATTTACAAGCGAAATTGTGCTGCGAAGCGATTGTTTGGACAAATCCTTTACATCAATTCCATCAATCAGCACTTTGCCGCTGTCCGCTTCATACATTTTGCTGATGAGATTTAAGATTGTGCTTTTGCCACTTCCAGACTTGCCAACAAAAGCAACCGTTGTGTGTGGGTTGATGGTGAAAGAAAGATTGTCTAAAATTTTGTTTTGACTGACAAGTTTTTTTGTTGTTGTTTTGTCCTTTTTGTTGCGAATGTATTCATATTCCCTATATGCAAAGCAAACCTTTTTGAATTGAATTTTGCCCTTTGTTTTTTCAATTTGTTTGCTACCAAATTTTTCGGTCATAAATTCATTTTCATCAAAAATTGAAAACATCCTTTCGTGTGCCACTCGCATGTCCACAAACAAGTTTGCAATGCTGCCAAGTTGCCAAATAAAATTTGCCGAACGATTGTTGGAATAAACAATCATAAATGATCCAAGCGTGATAAGGTCAAGCCTCATAAGATGCACGCCAAGCACCAAAACCAAAATGCTGCCAACGTTTGCAACAAGATTGCGCATTGACCAAAAGTTTGTGTCCACCATGCCAAATTTATATCTCGACTTGTTGTAAGCATCATAATTTTGCTTGCTAACTTCAGAAAGTTTTTCTTCAAGGCCAATTGATTTTATGTCCTGCTCACTTCGAACAATTTCGGTTGTGAGCGAGTTGATTTTATCAGACTTTTTGCGCATGTCCTTGCGATTTTTGCGTCTGACCTTAACTCGCCAAAATTCAATTCCAAGGCCAATCAAAATTGTTGCAATCAAAACAAGTGAAATATAAAAATTGATTGTCATGATATATATGATCATGATTGTTTGCATCAAAAGATCAACCACAATGTCAACAACATTTGTCATGCCATCAACAAGCCTTTCGGGGTCAGCGACAATTCGCTGAACAAATGTGCCGGTGTCATGGTCATTGTAGGTTTTTGAATTGAGTTTGAACGCCTGCTTTGCAAGGTCAAGATTAAGCTCCGAAATCATTTTGCAGGTAACTTTTGCATATATGATTGTGTTTATATATGTGAATCCCACCCTCAAAACAGCCGAAGCAAGTGCAAGCAAAAGAATCCACGTGACTTTTTGAAATTCATCCAGCGTTAAAAACTCAATTCCACGAGCAAGCAAAAGGGTGTTAAAAATTCCGCACACACCCACCAAAATCACTGTGATTATGTATGCCGCAATCCCCAATTTGTGCTTTGCCAAATATGTTTTTATATTAGGTTTTTTTGCTTTTTTTGTCACAATTTCATATTAACATACGCTCAAACTTTTTGTCAAATCTGTTTGACAACAAAGTGGCGAATTTGTTAAAATTTTTTGCGGAGATAAATGAATATGGTCACTCTTGTTATTCTTGATGGATTTGGAATCAACAAATCACGTTTTGGAAATGCCATTAAAGCTTGTGGCACTCCTTATCTTAAAAAGCTTAAGAAAAAATATCCTTTCGCAACTTTGTTTGCAAGCGGAAGCGCAGTGGGCCTTCCCGATGGGCAAATGGGAAACAGCGAAGTTGGACACCTAACCCTTGGAGCTGGAAGAGTTGTTTTGCAAGATTTGGCTTTGATAAACCGTGCAATAAGTGACGGGTCATTTTTTGAAAGGCCAAATCTTGTTAATGCCATAAATCACGCAATAAAAAATAACTCCAGCCTGCACATTATGGGGCTTGTTTCAGATGGCGGAGTGCATTCACACATTGAGCATTTGTATGCAATTTTGTCGCTTGCAAATGACATGGGACTAAAAAAGATTTTTGTCCACGCCTTCACCGATGGGCGTGACACAGGCGTGACAAGCGCGCAATATTATTTGCAAGAACTTGAAGATGAAATGCCTAAGTCGGCAAAAATTGCATCTGTGTGCGGCAGAGTTTATGCCATGGACCGCGAGCAAAGATATGACCGAGTTCAAAAGGCATATGAACTTTTGACGCAGGCAAAAGGAAATCAATTTTCGTCTGCCACAGAAGCTGTGAAAAGCTTTTATGACAAAGGCATCACTGACGAATACATGGAGCCTTGCATAATTGACAAAAATGCAGTAATAAAAGATGGCGACAGCGTGATCTTTTTCAACTATCGCTCTGACCGAGCAAGAGAAATAAGCTTTGCTTTCACCGACCCAAACTTTTCACATTTCAAAACAAAAAAATGGAAAAATCTTTTGTTCACAACAATGCAGCAATATGACGACAAGCTTGTCAACGCCAAAACAATCTTCCCCCCTGAAGTGATTGAGGACAACCTTTCAGCTTTGATTTCAAAGGCCGGGCTAAAACAATTTCATATTGCCGAAACAACAAAATATGCACACGTGACATTTTTCTTTAATGGAACAATTGAAAAGCCTTACAAGGGTGAAGATCGAAATCAATTGAAACGCCTGACTTTACGCCATATCCAAACATGCGAGCAGCTGAAATCAGCACCGAAGCACTTGACGCAATCGCATCAAACAAATATGATTTTGTTTTGATAAATTATTCCAACACCGACATGCTTGGCCACACTGGAAATTTTGCTGCAGCAAGAGATGCTGCCGCTTGTGTTGACAAGCAAGCCTATGCAATTGCACTTGCCACGCTTATGGTTGGCGGCACTTGCATAATCACGGCTGACCACGGAAACGCCGAACTTATGTATGACAAACTTGGAAACAAAATCACAACTCACACAACAAACAAAGTTCCATTTTTGGTGGTGTCAAAAAATAAAATAAAATTAAAAAACACAAAAAATGCAGGGCTTGCAAATGTTGCTCCAACTGTTTTGAAACTTCTTGGATTGCCAATTCCACAAAACATGGAAAAACCTTTGGTCAAATGATTTTTTCGCCTTTGTTTTGCGAGAAAAAAATAAGTTAATAAACTTAATTGAAACAATTTTTTATCGCAAAAAACAAATATTATAAAAATTGACAAAAAATATCAAAAAATTGCAAAAAATTTATTTTAAAAAAATAAAATAACAAAAAAAAGCATTAAATTTTAATGCTTTTTTATAGTCCAATGCCCGAATCATCATCAGTTGTTGGGGTTGGATCAAAATCAGAAAGAGATGTTTCGTCCGAGTCCGACTCATAAACAGTTTCGTCATAATTTGATCTAACAAATTCACTAGCTGGAGGAGTGGTCAAGCTTTTGTAATACAAAGTGCTGATCTCATAAGCGGTTCGATTTTCAACCGAGCCATCTGGAAAGCGTTTTTGATAGTCCCTTGATTGAAATCTTCCAACCAAATTTATTTTGTCGCCAACATTGAGTTTGCTAAGACTATAACCAGTTCTTCCCCACGCAATCACAGGAATGTAATCTGAAGTTGAATATGAACGATTTACTGCAATAAAGGCGTCTGTTATTTTTCTGCCAAAAGGAGTTTCACGATATACAGGTTTTTTGCAAATTGTGCCTGTCAAGTCAACATAATTTCCCTTGTCATTTTCATACAAAACTTTTCCATCACTTCCCTGAACAAAAAATTCAATTGATAAATGGCTTTTGCTATCCTTGCCCAAATAATTGTAAGTTCGAATTTGTCCATAAAGATTGATCATTTCGCCAACTTCAAAATCATCATCCATAAGGATTTTTGAAACTGTCACTGGAACATAATCAGATGTGCCAGACAGCCTTTTCACTTCCAAAACAAATTTGTAAAAGTCCTCGCCCAAAATGGTGTGAGAATAAGTTGGCTCGGTTATAATTTTGCCATAAAACCTTGCGATGTTGTTGTCCGAATATGGATTACGATAGTTTTGCATTTTCGATTTCTCCCTTTGTTTTTATTTGCGTTCCATCTCGTGCAATTGTGAAATCACTTTTGTAAACAAGTTTCCCAACTTCTGTCACATTATAACCCCTAACTTTCAATCTGTCAAGGGTCAATTTTAAACCATCAAGCACATTGTCGGAATTGTTGTGCATCAAAATGATTGATCCATTTTTGACTTTGCTCATAACTCGGTCACTGATTTGCGTTGCACTTAGGCCCTTCCAATCAAGCGTGTCAACATCCCATTGAATTGAAATGAGATCATGCTGCTGCGCACTTTCAAGCAAGGTGTTGTTATATGATCCAAATGGTGGGCGGAAAAACTCAACCTTTTTGCCTGTGATGTTTTGGATTTTTGAAATTGACTGGTCAAGTTCATCATCAATTTGTTTTTTGTCAAGCTTTGCCATGTCAGGATGATTGTTGGAGTGCGTGCCAATTTCCATGCCCGCCTCGTCAATTTTTTTGACCATGTCAGGATATTCGTCAACCCAAAACCCAACCAAAAAAAATGTTGCCTTGACGTTATACTGCCCAAGTATATCCAAAATGCCCTGCGTTTTGTCAGCTCCCCATGCGGCGTCAAAGGTGATTGCAACTTGCTTTTGCTCGGTGTCCACACAATAAACAGGAACAAGCCTGGTGGAATAACCAAAAAAAACTTCGGCAAGTTTTACTCCCCCAAAACTTGCTGCCAAAATTGTGCAAACAAGAATTATGGAAATGATGATTATGATGGTTTTTGATTTGACAACTGCAAAGTGCATTTCAAACCTCGCTTTTATGATATATCTTTTTTTGATGTTTTTTCAAGACTTTTTTCGGCTCATTTTTGTCGTTAGATGTCGCTATGTGTCGTTTTTATAATCCTACTCACCTCCGCCCAAAAATATGCAACAAAAAAACAGCTGATAATAGCTGTTTTATTTGAAAACATATATGTTTTGGAATTTTTTCTTTATCACCGCTTCGCCCGGAGTTAGTCGTTCGCTACACTTGAATTTTTTTGTGTCAAGTGAAAGCACTTTCACCCCAAAATCCACCGCAATCACATTTGACTGGCTGCAAAGCGAAGCAAATGCAACCGAAGTTGGGCTTGCAAATGTGAAGCACCTAAGCCCCTTTCTATATCTGCCCATAACCGCAAAGTGTGAACATTCAATTTTTTTCAAGAATCCATTTTTTGTGCAAGCGATGACAATGTCGTTCGTCAAAAATTGTGCTGCCAAGCAAACCTGTTCGCCATTTTCAAGCATCATTCCTTTCACGCCAATCGAAATTCTGCCTTGGCAAGGAACCTCCGAAATATCAAATGCCAAGCTCATCCCTGAAGAAGAAAGCATCAGCACTTTTTTTGTTTGATCCACATATTCAACATTGATAAGCTCGTCATTTTCATTTAGTTTTACCGCTTGATAAAAACTTTTTTGCGTGAGCGTGTCAGCAATTGTTGAGCGTTTTATCATGCCAAGTTTTGTGAAGAAAACAACTTCTGCATTTTCTTTCACAATCAAAAGTTTTACTGCCCGCTCATCATTGAGTGCGCTTCGGTCAATTTCGTTTGGCATAAAGCCTTTGTCACGCCACTTGCATTCCCTAAGTTTGTCAAGTGCCGCCTTTATGACATTGCCTTTGTTTGTGAAAATCAAAACAGTGTCATTTGACGTGCAATTTTCAATTTGAGTGTGCACATCACAAAGCGTTGAGTCATCAGTCAAAATTTTGTTTGACATTGAGTAATTTTTTGCAGAAACCTTTTTAACAGTTCCGCCTGCCGAAATTGCCAAAACGTAATTTTGAAGCTGAACAACTTCAGGCCTTGCCTGACTTACTTTGATTTCCTTGTTTTTTCCAATATAGCTTTTTCTTGGACTTGAGAACGATTTTTTGATTTCCAAAATTTCTTTTTTGATGACATTGTTTTGAAGCGTTTTGCTTGCAATGATTTTTGTAAGCTCGTCAATTGTTTTGTTAAGAGCGCTAAGCTCATCCTTGAGTTTGTCCTCTTCCAAATTTACAAGCCTTGCCAGGCGCATATCCAAAATTGCCTGCGTTTGTTTTTCGGAAAAACCAAATTTTGCCTTTAATCTTGTTTTTGCTTCATTGATTGTTGGGCTTGATTTGATTATTTTGATCACCGCATCAATGTTTGCAATGGCTTTCAAAAGCCCTTCAACAATATGTGCCCTTTCCTTTGCCGCATTAAGGTCAAACTTTGTTCTTCGCACGATGACGTCACGCTGATAGTTTGCATAATATGAAATTATGTCCATAAGGCCAAGTTGCCTTGGCTTGCCACCGGCAATTGCCACCATGTTGATTGCATAAGAGATTTGCATGTTTGTGTTTTTGAACAAAAATTCCAAAATTGACTTTACGTTTGCTTCCTTTTTAAGTTTTATCACTGCACGCATGCCATTTTTGTCACTTTCATCCCTTATTTCACTAATTGCCGACAACTTGTCCTTGTTTTGATCCTTTAGCTCAACAATTCTTTGCAAAAGTGCGGCTTTGTTGACTTGATATGGAAGTTCGGTAATGATCAAATTTGTTTTGTCGCCTGCCGATTCAATTTCAACCTTTGCACGAATGATTATTTTGCCCTTTCCTGTTTCATAAGCAGAGCGAAGGCCATCTTCACATATAATTTCGCCACCAGTTGGAAAATCCGGCCCTTTGATGATTTTCATCATTTCATCCAAAGTTATTTTTGGATTGTCAAGATATGCCACCACTCCATCAATCGTTTCGCCAAGATTGTGAGGCGGAATGTTTGTTGCAACTCCAACCGCAATTCCTGACGCACCATTGACCAACAAATTTGGAAATCTTCCAGGAAGCATGTCCGGCTCTTTTAAGGTGTCGTCAAAATTAAGGCTCCACTTCACGGTGTCTTTTTCAAGGTCGCGTAAAAGCTCCATTGCAAGCGGAGCAAGTTTTGCTTCGGTATAACGCATTGCGGCTGCGCTGTCACCATCTATTGAGCCAAAGTTTCCATGCCCGTCAACAAGCGGAGCACGCAAAACAAAATCTTGGCTCATTCGAACCATGGCATCATACACGCTGCTATCGCCGTGAGGATGATATTTGCCCATGCAATCGCCGACAATACGTGCGGATTTTCGATATTGCTTTTCAGGTTGAAGCCCAAGTTCAAGCATTGAATACAAAATTCTGCGCTGAACTGGCTTTAAGCCATCTTCAACTCTTGGAAGCGCCCTGTCAAGCACAACATGTTCAGTGTATGGAATCATTGAATCGTGCAAGACTTCATCAAGAGATTTGTATATCAGTTCTTCCATGTTAGCCCCCTTTATATTCATTCATGAAGCTGTCTTCACGATCAAAATTTGCGTGTTTGGAAATATATTCCTTTCGGGCTTCAATGTCATCACCCATAAGAGTGACAATCATTTTTTCAGCCTCCGCCGCATCATCAATCGTCACTTGAATGAGCGAGCGTTTTTCAGGATCCATTGTTGTTTCATAAAGTTGGTCAGGGTTCATTTCACCAAGACCTTTATATCGCTGAATCATATAACCCTTTCCACATCTTGCAACAGCGGCGGGAAGTTCAACGTCAGAGTAAACATATTCTTCAAAGCCTTTTTTGTAAACTTTGTATAGTGGCGGCAAGCCAATAAACACGTGGCCATCGTTGATAAGCTCGCGCATATATCTGAAAAAGAATGTGAGCAAAATTGCCCTGATATGCGCTCCGTCCTGGTCGGCATCCGAAAGGATGATAACTTTGTTATATCTAAGCGCGCTTAGGTCAAAATCCTCACCAATTCCCGTTTCAAGTGCACTTATGATTGTGCGGATTTCCTCATTCCCCAAAACTTGATCAATTCGCTTTTTTTCTGCGTTAAGCGGCTTTCCTCGAAGAGGCAAAATTGCTTGGAAGGACCTGTCTCTGCCCTGTTTTGCACTGCCACCCGCAGAATCGCCTTCCACAATGAAAAGCTCCGCCTTTTCACGATTGCGTGATGATGATGCAGCAAGCTTTCCAACCAAATTAAAGTTGTCAGCCGAGTTTTTTGCACGAGTGAGTTCTTTTGCCCTTTTTGCCGCTTCTCTTGTTTTTGCTGCGGCTTTGGCTTTGCCCAAAATTGCTTCGGCAATCGAGCCCATTTTTTTGTTGGCAAAAAAGTCGCTAAGTCCCTTTGTTGCAAGAGCTTCAACCTTTACCCTTGCTTCAGGATTTCCAAGCTTTGTTTTTGTTTGACCTTCAAACTGAACATTGTTCATTTTCACAGAAAGCACAAGGGTTATACCTTCGCGGAAATCTTCACCCAAAAAGTTGGCATCTTTTTCTTTTAAAATATTGTTTGCCCTTGCATAATCATTGAAAACCTTTGTTATTGCGCTTTTTGCACCTGTTTCATGTGTTCCACCTTCAGTTGTTGGAATGTTGTTGACATACGAAAAACAATTTTCAGTGTAGCCATCTGTATAAACAAGAGCAAGTTCCATTTGAAAATCCTTGTCTTCTTCCTCAATATAAATAGGCTTTGCAAAAAGTTTGTTTTTTCCTTCAACAAGATAATCGGCAAAGTCGCTTATGCCACCTTGATAATGAAATAAAGTTTGCTGCCCTGTGACCTGATCAACAACTTCAATTTTCAAATTTTTGTTAAGAAAAGCAAGTTCCCTTGCTCTGCGAACAATTGTTTCATAACTAAAAAACTGCTTGCCAAAAATCCTGTCGTCCGGCAAAAAGGTCACTTTTGTGCCTGTTTTTTTGCTTGTGCCAACCATTGTTAACTCTTTGTCAACAATTCCGCCATGAACTTTGCCATCCGGCCCTTCTTTTGACACAAAACGCATGTTAAACTCTTTTCCATCACGAAAAACAGTCACATCGCAAAATCTTGACAGCGCATTTGTGACCGATGCACCAACTCCGTGCAATCCGCCAGAAAACTTGTAGTTGTCAGTGTTAAACTTTCCACCTGCGTGCAAAGTTGTGTAAACCACTTCAACGCCCGACTTTTTCATTGTTGGATGTTTGTCAACAGGAATTCCACGGCCATTGTCCTCAACCGTTGCACTTCCGTCCTTGTTAAGGGTTATGACCACACTGTCGCCATAGCCACTTGCAATTTCGTCAATTGCGTTGTCCACGATTTCCCAAAGGATGTGATGAAATCCTTTTGCACCTGTTGTTCCAATATACATTCCAGGGCGAAGCCTGACCGCATCAAGCCCTTCAAGAACAACAATATCTTTTGAATTGTATCCAGACATAACTTCTCCTATGTTTATTTAACATTATTATAACATATTGAAAAGTTTTAACCAAACTTTTTGAACGTTTTGAGCGGTGCAATTTTATACACTA
>CANQRE010000028.1 GCA_947626175.1 uncultured Clostridia bacterium | reverse complement strand
TTGATGCGCTCAATCATAACAGCTATCTTCTTTCGCCAGATGAACTTGTGATTGCCGATGCAAAAAAGCCATTGGTCATTGCGGGCGTTATTGGCGGAACAGAGTCGTCAATCACAAATGACACCTCGTCTTGCGTGATTGAAAGCGCGGTTTTTGATTTGAAAAGCATTCGTTTGACAAGCAGAAAAATTGGAGTGAGAACTGACAGCAGCGCAAGATATGAAAAAGGCGTTCATTTTTCAAGTGCTGAAAGCGGACTTAAGCGATTTTTGCACCTTGTTTGCGAATATAAAATTGCAAATGTTTTAAGTTCGATTATTGATGTGTATGACAAAAAGCCAAAGCAAAAAAGCGTGAGCTGCACATGCAAGCAAATTTATTCGATTTTGGGAATAAAAGTGCCTGAGCAGGATATAAAACGCATTTTGACTGGGCTTGGAATGAAAACAAAAATCGAAGGCGGAGAGATAAGCGTGACTGTTCCGCTTGAAAGGGATGACATTGAAAACGCCAATGATTTGGCGGAAGAGATAATCCGAATATATGGCTATGACAAATATGACAGCGTGCAGACAAAGCTTTTTGAAAACTCAGTTGTCACTGAAGGTGGCCTTGATGCAAAAACAAGGCTGGAGCGAAAAATCAAGGCATCGCTTGTGCATAATGGCTTTTATGAAGCGCTCAATTTTTCACTTTGCCCATCTGATGTGTGCGAAAAACTTCGCATAACTGACAATCGCAGATTTATGATCAAAATTGCAAATCCAATTGGCGAAGATCTTTCATGCCTTCGCACAACAATGGCGCATTCAATTTTGACAAGCCTTAAATATAATCTAAGCGTTGGCAACAAAAACGTTGATTTGTTTGAAGCGGGCCGAACATATCAGCCTTTGTCATTGCCACTAACTGAGCTTCCAGTTGAAACAGAAAGAATCAGTGTTGCCTCAACTGAAAAGGACTTTTTTGAATTTAAGGCAGTTATGCTTGCCGCACTTGAAGAAAGCGGCGCGAAATATAGCCTTGCAAGATCGCAAGAGCCATTTGTTCATCCTGGAAGAGCGGCGGATATCTTGGATGAAAAAGGGCAAAAAATTGGCTTTTTTGGGCAAATCCATCCGCTTGTTGCAAAAAATTATGAGCTTCCAAAAACTGTTATGCTTGGAGAGCTGAACATAACATATCTTTTGGACTATGAGGAAAAACATTTCACTGTTAAACCTGTTTCCAAATTCCCAATCGTGGAAAGAGATATTGCCATTGTTGTGAAAGAAATCGTTGCAAACAGCGACATTGTTGCTGCAATCAAATCGGCGGCAGGAAAGCTGTTTTATGAAGTAAATCTTTTTGATGTGTATCGTTCAAGCGCGCTTGGCGAAGGCGTGAAGAGTTTGGCTTACAACATAAAGCTTTCTGACGACACAAAAACCTTGACGGATGAAGAAGTGACCGAAGTTATCGGGAAAATAATCAAAGCCCTTAAATTTAGATATGGAGCAAGCCTAAGATGATTTATCTTGACAATGCCGCCACAACAAAAATGAGCGAAAATGCACTGAAAACATACAACGATTATGCCAGTGCAAACTTTTTCAATCCTTCCGCTCCATACAAACAGGCTTTTAAGGTTGCAATGGAAATTGATGATGCAAGGCAACAACTTAAAAAAATGCTTGGAGCAAAAAAGGGTGACATAATTTTCACAAGCGGAGCCACTGAAGCAAACAACTTGGCAATCAAAGGAAGCGAGCGCGAAGGAAATTGGGAATATGTGTTTTCAATGGGCGAGCATCCTTCGGTTATGGAAACAGCCAAAGCGATGCAAAGAGAAGGGAAAAATGTTTTCTTTATTCCGCTAAAAAAATCGGGGGAAGCAAATTTGGATGAACTTGAAAAATACTTGTCCCCAAAAACAAGATTTGTCAGCTGCATGCTTGCAAGCAACATAACTGGAGCAGTGAATGACATAAAACTGCTTTCATCAATTGTTCGCAAACATTGTCCGCATGCTGTGATACATGTTGACGCCGTTCAGGCATTTAAAAAAATCGAGTTTTCGGTTGATGATCTTGACATTGACCTTTTGTCAATCAGCGGACACAAATTTCATGGCCCAAAGGGTTGCGGCGCACTGTATGTCAAAAACAAAGCTTCTCTTAAAAACATTGTTTATGGTGGCGGCCAAGAATATGGCATAAGGTCTGGCACAGAAAACGTTGCTGGCATAATGTCAATGCTTGCTGCTGCCAATGAAATTGACACTGCAAAAAATTTTGAGCATGTGCTTAAACTTAAAAAAGCTTTTATAGATGTGATTCAGTCTAATTCTGTGAAAGTGATAGAAGGCAAAAACCCTTACATTGTTATGCTGCTTTTTGACGGCGTTAATGGCGAAACACTTGTGCGAATGCTGGAAGACGAAGTTATTGTTGCAAAAGGCAGTGCTTGCTCATCCAAAAAGGCGGGCAATTATGTGCTTGAAAACATGGGCTACAGCCGTGATCAAGTCAAAGGCGCAGTGAGAGTGAGCTTTTCGGCGGATCAAACGCAGGCAGAAGTGATAAAAGCCGCAAAAATGATAAAAGCAAAATATCTTGAACTATATGAGAGGACAAAATGAAAGCGATACTCATCAGAATGGGTGAACTGTTTTTAAAAGGCGGAAATAGATACATTTTTGAAAACATGCTTGTTTCAAACATAAGAAAAAAGCTTGAAGGGCTTTCTTACAAGTTGGAAAAAACTCAGGGCAGGCTTGTGATAAATAATTATGAAAATGAAGATGAGCTAATCGAAAGACTGACAAAAGTTTTTGGGCTTGTTTCAATCAGCAAGGCGGAGGAGATTGACGCAACTGTTGAGTCGCTGGAAGAATTTTTTGGTAGATATAAAAATCTTGAAGGCTCGTTCAAAGTTGAAGTCAAGCGTGGCGACAAAAGATTTAAACTTGATTCAATGCAGCTGGCAAAAAGACTTGGAGAAATTATTTTGGAAAACAGCCCAAAACTTGTTGTTGACCTGTATTCGCCACAAATTGTGTTTAAGGTTGACATAAGACAAAACGGCAAGGCGTATGTGTTTGACGGCAATATCAGTTGCTGCGGGGGATTGCCACTTGGAAGTGCAGGCGGAGGCCTACTTTTGTTGTCAGGCGGAATAGACAGCCCAGTTGCCGGCTTTCTTATGGCAAAGCGCGGGCTTAAACTGGAAGCGTTGCATTTTCACAGCTATCCATACACGTCGCCAGAAGCAAAGCAAAAGGTGCTAACGTTGGCAAAAAAACTTTGCGCCTATGTTGACAGTGTCAAAGTGCATTGCATATCCTTCACAAAAGTTCAAGAAGCAATCCACGCAAATTGCTCGCCGGAATTTATGATCACAATTATGCGCCGCATTATGATGCGTATTGCGGAAACAATTGCCAAGCGTGAAAACTTGGGCTGCATTGTCACAGGTGAAAGTTTGGGGCAGGTTGCAAGCCAAACAATGCAAAGCATGACCGTCACACAAAACGTTGTTGATTTGCTTCCAGTTTTTAGGCCTTGCATTGCAATGGACAAGGAAGAAATAATCAAAATCGCCAAAGATATTGACACGTTTGAAACATCAATCCTTCCTTATGAAGATTGTTGCACGGTGTTTTTGCCAAAAAATCCTGTCATAAAGCCAAAGCTAGAAAAAACGGAAGCGGAAGAGAGCCGTCTAAACGTTCAAGAGTTGATCGATCAGGCTATGGCAACTGAAGAAGTGATTGAAATAAAAAAATAACACCCAAATTTTTCCAAAGTTGTTTTTTGTGAATTTTTTAAATCTATGTTTGGCTTGTCAATTGGTTAGTTTAATTTAACTAAATCAAATTTAACCAATCAAATCTAATCCGAATTTAAAAAAACAAACAAAAATATAAGGAAATCAAATTTAAAAATCAAAACAAAAATTTAGCGGCTTCATTTGAAGTCGTTTTTTTTGTTTTCTGGGCTAGGAGAGAGACTTAGAAGTCATAAAAACGCTTTTGCATATTCATTTATATTTATAAATTTCAAATTCATAAAATTGCAAAAAAGCAAATTGTTATAAAAAATTGTTGAATAAATATGCAAAAATCACTTGCATAATTATAAATTCCGTTGTATAATAATCAAAAATGCACTTATAAATATAAATTTATAAATATTCACAAGTGCTTAAAACCCTTTAAAATAAAGGGAAATAGCGATTTTGGAGGAATGATGGCACGAAGCGCAAGACAATCAAAAATCTTGGAACTTATTTCCACAAAAGAAATTGAAACGCAGGATGAACTTGCCCGCGAGCTTAAAAATGCAAATTTTGAAATCACTCAAGCCACCATTTCGAGAGATATCAAAGAGCTTGGGCTTACAAAAATTTTGACATCAAGCGGGAAATATAAATATGCCATTGTTGGCTCAGACGCACAACAGGTTTCAAACAAATACATATCGATTTTCCGTGAAGCTGTGATTTCGGTGAAAGCGATTTTAAATTTGGTTGTTGTCAAAACGCTCAAAGGCATGGCTGGTGGGCTTGGATGTTTTATTGACAAGCTCAACCTTATTGATCTTGTTGGGGCTGTCAATGGTGACGACACGCTTATGCTTATTTTTCCAACTGCAATGCTTGCTGCCGATGCGGCAAAGGCTTTGAATGATTTGCAAGGCTAAAAACGAGGGAATATGCTAAAACAACTCATTGTTGAAAATCTTGCTTTGTTTTCAAAACAAGAAATAGAATTTTCAAAGGGACTTAACATCATTCTTGGTGAAACGGGAGCTGGCAAAAGCTTGTTGTTTGACGCTCTTTTTTTTGTTTTGTCTTTAAAAACTGACAAATCGCTTCTCCGAACGGGCGAAGAATGTATGCGCGTTGACGCCGAATTTGAGCCGCTTTCTGACAAGGCACATCAAATTTTGAAAGAGCTTGATGCCGATGACACTTCGCTTGTGATTTCACGCATTCTGCATTCGGATGGCCGCTCGTCTTGCAAAGTCAATGGAGTTTTATGTCCGCAGGCTGCGGCAAAAAGGCTTGCGGCTGAGCTTGTTGACAGTTTTATGCAGCACGAGAGCATGGAAATCTTAAAAAGCAAAAATCATCTTGGATTTTTGGACAAGTTTTGCAATCTTGAAAGTGAACAAAAGGCGCTTAATGATTTGTTGCAGCAAACAAAACTTTTGAAACAGCAAATTCAAGCCCTTGGCGGAAGCGAAGAAGAGCGCAGCCAAAGAAAGGACTTTTTGCAATATCAAATTGCCGAAATTGAAAATGCAAACGTGGTTGTGGGCGAAGACGAGCAAATTGACGCAAGGTTAAAAATACTTGAAAACAGCACAAACATTGTTCAAACTCTTGGGCAGGCAACTGACCTTATGGATGGTGGCGGAAATGTTTTAAGAAACATTGTTCAAAGCGAACGACTTTTGTCAAAGCTAAATAGTATTGAACAGGTGTCGCTGCTCAACGATCGGCTTGAAAGCGCAAGGCTTGAAATTGAGGACATTGAAAGCTCCTTGAAAGATATTTTGGAAAATGCGGATGCCGATCCAATAGAGCTTGAAAGGCTTGAAAATCGCAAGGACAAACTCCGCACTCTCAAGCGCAAATATGGTCCAAGCTTGCAAGACGTTTTGAATTCGCTTGAAAAATTTAAGAGCGAAGAGCAAATGCTTGACCAAAGTGAGCAAACAAACGCCGAACTGAATCAAAAAATTCAGCAAAACATGGCAAAGGCCGAAGAAATTTGCCTTGCAATTCATCAAAAACGATTGGAAAAGGCAAAGGATGTCAAACAAGGGCTTGAAAAAGAGCTAAGTGACCTTGGAATGAAAAACACCCGATTTGAAGTTTGCTTTGAAAAAAAACCGATTTCGTCAGATGGATTTGATGATGTTTGCTTTATGTTTTCAGCAAACAAAGGCCAAATGCTCAAAGAACTTGCCAAAACGGCGTCTGGCGGCGAAAGCAGCCGAATTATGCTTGCCATGAAAAATATGTTTTCGCACAGCGGCGATGAAAAAACGCTTTTGTTTGATGAAATTGACTCTGGCATAAGCGGCGAAATTGGAAACATGGTGGCACAAAAACTCAAACATATTTCCTTGGCTGACCAAGTGATTGCAATCACGCATCTTCCGCAGGTTGCAAGCGCGGGAAACGAGTTTTTAAAGGTTGAAAAATATGTTGAAAACGGCAAAACGTTCAGCAAAGTCACAAGGATTGAAGGCGAGCAAAAATATCATGAAATCGCCCACATTATCGGCGGAAACAACCTAAGCGGCGTGATGATTGAAAACGCCAAACAGCTTTACGAGCGTGGACAAAAGGTCTAGGGCGGAAAAACGCATAATTTGCAAAAAAACAAAGAAACTATCTTTCGGGATAGTTTTTTTGTTAAGGGGGATTATGAAGAAAAAAGCGGCGTGGCTAAGCTTTGTGGCACTTGCGATTGTTGTTTTGTTTGCTTGCAACATTGGCTTGAAGCAAATATATTCTTTGCCCGATGGTTTTTTGGCAAGCGTGGAAGAAATTGCCGAAGCCAATTCACAAAAAAAGTTTGGCTCTTTTGTTCAAGCGCAAATGTCAACGCCTGAAGTTGCCACGTCAACCGCGGGTCCAAATGAAGGGACAATTGTTTTCAAGCTGTTTGGCTTTATTCCAATTCGAAAAATGCGTGTTGTTTGCTCAAATGAGCAGCAGGTATATTTGGGCGGCGTGCCGATTGGGATTGTTTTGTCAACAAACGGCGCGATTGTGATGAGTGAACGCATGGTTGAAACCGATGAAGGGCTTGTTTCAACGCAAAAGAGCGTGCCGCTAAAGGAAGGCGACATTGTCACACACATAAACGGACAGCAGTTTTCGTCACTTGAAAATTTGCAGGAAATTGTGCAGGAAAGTCCCGACCAAAACTTTGAAATCTCCTTTTTAAGGGCTGACAAACAGCGAAAAGCTTTAATCAAGTGCGAAAAGGACATTTCCGGCAAAAATAAACTCGGCCTGTGGGTGAAAGATGATGTTTCGGGCGTTGGCACGCTCACGTATGTTGGAAAAAACGGTGGCTGTTTTGCCGCACTTGGCCATGCGATCACCGAAAATCAAAACAGCTTGCAAGCAAAGGGCGGAAAGGTGTTTCAGTGCCAAATGCTTGGGGTTGAAAAGGGCGAAAAAAACAATCCTGGTCAGCTTAGATGCACCTTTTTGCAAAATGAGCAGCCCAAGGGCGAAGTGGAACGCAACACAAAATACGGCGTTTTTGGAAAACTTTCCAATATGGAAGGGCTTGTTGATCAAAATTTGACCGTTTCGCTTGGCGGAAGGCTTTCGGTCTGTCCCGGAAAGGCGTTCATCGTGTCAAGTGTGAGCGGAATAAGGGAAGAATATGAAATTGAAATCATAAAGGCAAATTATCAGTCCAAAGCCAACGACAAAAGCATAGTTTTCCGCGTGAAGGACAAACGGCTGATTGACCTAACGGGCGGAATTGTGCAAGGCATGAGCGGCAGTCCAATCATCCAAAATGGCAAACTTGTGGGGGCGGTTACCCATGTTTTTATGTCCGATCCAACAAAAGGATATGGGGTTTACTCCGATTGGATGGTGTGACAAACCTAACGAGCCAATTTCTTTCAAAACAAAACAACAACATGTTGGTGGTATTATGACATAATACTCGGCACATATTGAAATCCGTCAAAAACCAAATAAAAAATTTTTAAAGTGGCAAATTTAAAAGGCAAAAAAAGTTGCAAAAACATTTTGTTTTTTTTGAGAAAAAGGTTACAATATGATTATGAAAAAGACAAAATTCGATTGTAATCGTGCAAAAATTTGCCAATCCAGGGGGGGGGGCATCTTGTCGCCGTGTTTTAAAAACTGTCCACATTTCTCACGAAATGCGGAAGGAAGGTGGAAAACATTTTTCTGTGGGGCCATTGCGTCACTTATGTTTTTGGTTGGAATTTGCTCTTCGCCGATTTCATTCAATCTTTCGCAGGACGCAGTTGCTTACAGCTCGGTTGACTACAATCAACTTGGCAGGGATCTGACAAATCAAAGGTTTGATCCTGTCAAACAGGAGTTGGAGCAGGAACGCGACCAAATTATGAATGACTTGCATCTCGACACTGAGGAAGATGGCTATGGCTCGGTGCGTTACTCGGCAATTGATCCAAATTCGCTTCAAGACATGGATGGCCTTATGGAAGATATGATGAATTCTTGGCCGATGAATGAAGTTATGGACATGCCGCAATTTATTTTGCCAAGCGAAATGAACTATGAAAGCAATATCAGCGGCAAAGGCACAAAAGATGAGCCTTTTGTCATCCACACAAACAAAGGTTTGGTTTGGCTTATCCTTTACAAATACGTTGAAGTTTTTGACAGATTTTATCAGCTTTCGCTTGAATATCAGGAGCAAGGAATTGAAGAAGAGCCTGATTGGACTGATCCAGAAGTTCAGCAAAAAATGAAGCTGTCATACACTTATTGTGAACTTGACACTGACATAAGTTTTTCAGGTTACAATTGGAATTTTTTGGGCGAAGCTGTCAACATGGGCATTTCGTTTGTTGGTGAATTTGACGGCAAAGGCCATGCAATCAAAGGACTTCACTTTGGAAACATGGGCGAAAGCATAATCTCATTTTGGAACACTGGCATTTCCATGGGTGACATGGACGGGCGGGTGTTTATAACCGACTATGACACAACCTATTTCAAAAATGTTACATTTGAAGTTGTGAGCCTGCAAAACTCATTCACTCCGAATGAACTTTTCAAATATTGCGTGAACACCAAGTTTGAAAATGTGAAAATTGAAAATCGTCATCCTGCAAGTTTTTATAAAGCATTTTTTGATATCGTGTCCATGCAGCACAATTATGGCGGCGAAAGTGCCATGTATCCGTTTGTGTCGTCGGTTAATGGTGACACAATTGAATACACTTTGGTTGTTCCTGAAGGCGATGTTTCAGGCACGGGTGAGAAAGACGACCCGTATGTTATTTACACTCCGCGTGGCTGGCTGTGGCTGATGTTTGTAAACTATCTTGAAATGGCAAAATCGATTGAATCCAAATCAGATGCAGCAACTTACAAATACGTCAAACTTGGCAATGACATTGACCTAAAAGGTTGTGCGTATGATCTTTGGATGCTCATGGAACTTAGCCAAGAAAGTGGCGATCCGGCTGGCTTTTTCGTTTTCAATGGGGAACTGGATGGCGATGGACATTCACTTTTGAATGTGGATTTTGCATCAAATATTTCAGATGATGGAAAAAGTTGGTCCAAATTTTTGGTTTTCACCGATTTGTTTTCAGGTGCTGGCGGCTATTGGACAGGGGTTTCCGAAACTTCTGACTCTGTCAAATTTGTTTCATCTGAGCAGACAACAAGGTTTGTGAATGTCAAGGTTCAATATGTTGACAATTTGTTTGCAGCTGACAAAAGCGGCACAAAATCGCAGCTGTCAAGCTTTGAGGAATTGATTTCAGCCAAGGGCAATGTTGAGTTTGTGGGCTGCGAAATAAGCTCGACTCCTGACGATGTGATTGAAGGCCCGCCAGCTTCACTTGCCAAAACCTATGAAACCCAAATCAAGCACTGGCAATCGGGCGGCGAGTATGAAATTGAAGGCCAGGGAACTGAGCTTTCGCCTTATGTGATCAAAAATGTGACCGACTGGGTTTGGCTTATGACCAAAGTCACATCAGTGATTGTGCCTGAAGACCCAACCGGTTTTGAATATCCATATTTGTATGTTTCGCTTGGTGCCGATTTGGATTTTGACGGCTTTGAATATGACATTCTTGGCATAAATAGTTCTGTTTGGCAACCAATTATGGATAACGGCGGTATCGGTGGCATGGATGATCTTCCAACATTTTTTGGTTCGTTCAAAGGCAATGGCCACACAATAAGCAATTTGTTCATCAATCAATCCATCGGCTTTTTCTCATCCTTTGGTGCATTTTCACCAAATTCGAATGGTGTGATCCCTGAATATTTCCAAAACAAAACATCTTATTTTGACGATGTTTCGTTTGAGCATGCCATTTTTGGAGCTGGAAATTTGGGTAGCGGCTTAATGATGTCAAACATATTTGGCGCTGTGATTGGCTGCGCCGAAGTGACAAAACTCAATCTTGACGCCTTTGCATTTGAAAAAAGGGTGGATTTGTCAATATTTTCAAACGGTTTGGATTCAGATTCAGCAATTCAGCAAAAT